>JAADYY010000195.1 GCA_010092805.1 Chloroflexota bacterium
GTCATTTTACCATCGACTGCCGTGCGCAATCAGCGGAGGGTTTGCCACAACTCCGCGAAGCGCGCATCGCCGCCGAGCACGTGCGTCATGTGATCGTGCAGGGCGGGGGCGGCACTGTCGAGCGCGGCGCGGCACAGCCGGATCGCTTCGGAATCGTCGCCGCGCAGATACGCCAGCAGCCCGCGATTGAACGGCAGCAGCGGATCGTCGGGGATGATCTGTTCGGCGGCGCGGTAATCGGCGGCGGCGTCATCAAACTGATCGCGGTCGCGGTAGAGGTGCGCCCGCTTGAACAGCAGGTTCGCGCGCAGGCCGTCGGCGAAGATCGGTTCCATCCCGGCCAGGTACCGCTCCAAATCGGTGAGGGCGGCGCTGTAATGCGCGAGCGCGGTTTGCGCGTCGCCGCGACGCACCGCCAGATCGCCGGAGAGGGTGAGCCAGCGCCATGTCGGCGGCAGCGCCGCGAGGATCGCTGCGGCCTCGTCGAGATCGTCGTGCGCGAACAGCAGTTGCAGCAGCCGCTCGGTGATGCGGTGATCGTCGGGGTGCTGTGCGTGCCCGGCCCGTAACGCGCTGATCGCGCTGGCTTGATCGCCCAGCCGCTCGTGGATCACGGAGCGGTGGATGTGGTCGTCGGCGGTGAGGGCGGCGAGCTGGTCGAGATCGGCGAGGGCGGCGCGCAGATGATCCGCAGACTCCATCCGCCGCAGCACCCCGATTCGCCAGCGGCGCACACGCGCGTCATCGGCGTGCGCGGCCAGATACGTGTTGAGAGCGTCCAACGCTTCATCGAGTTCACCCGCCTGGATGAACGCCGCCGCCAATTCGAGTGGGCTGTACATTATGCTGTGCCTCCGCCGCCGCCGTGATTGTCACTGGATTATCTATAAAAACAGCCAACCTCACAAGCGGAGGTTGGCTGTTTTATGGCGGCGTACCGGTTGGGGCCGACGAAGCCGATCAGCCGTGACGTTGCATGAACCGCGCCAACCGCTCCAGCGCCAATTCGATATTGGCGGTGCTGGTGGCATAACTGGCGCGCACGAAGCCCGCGCCGCTGCGCCCAAACGCGCTGCCGGGGATCATGGCGACCTGCTCTTCGCGCAGCAGCACCTCACAGAAGGTTTCGTCGTCCATGCCCGTCACGGTGATGTTGGGGAAGGCGTAAAACGCGCCGCGCGGCTCGAAGCAGTGCAGGCCGATTTCGTTGAAGCCGTCCACAATCAGGCGGCGACGCTGATCGTATTCGCCGCGCATGTAGGCGACATCCGCTTCGCCGTTGCACAACGCCTCGACCGCTGCGTGCTGGCGCATCGTAGGTGCAGACATGATCAGGTATTGGTGCAGCTTCGTCATCGCCGCCAGAATTGGGGTGGGGGCGGTGGCGTAGCCGATGCGCCAACCGGTCATGGCATAGGCTTTGCTCATGCCGCTGAGCAGGATCGTCCGCTCGTACATATCGGGCAGTGCCGCGAAACAAATATGCTCGGCGTTGTAGACCAGCCGCTCGTAAATCTCGTCGGAGACCACGACCAGGTCGTGTTTGCGCGCTACATCGGCAATCTGCTGCATGTGCGCCCGGTCGAGCACCGCGCCTGTCGGGTTGTTGGGGTAGCTGATCAGGATCGCTTTGGTGCGCGGCGTGATCGCGGCTTCGAGGCTGGCCGCGGTGACCTGAAACGCATCCGCAACGTGGGTATCGATGCGCACGGGCACCCCGCCCGCCATCTCGACGGCGGCGGCGTTGGCGACGAAGCACGGTTCGACGACGAGCACTTCATCCCCTGGATCGAGGATGGCACGCAGCGCCAACCACAACCCCTCGCTGACGCCGACCGTCACGAGCACCTGCGTCTGCGGGTCGTAGTGCAGGTTGTACAGCCGCTCAATGTAGTGGCTCACCGCTTCGCGCAGCTCGATCATGCCCTGGTTGGAGGTGTAGGCCGTCTTGCCGTCGTGCAGCGACATGATGCCGCGCTGCATGATGTGCTGTGGGGTGACAAAGTTCGGCTCGCCAATGCTCAGCGAGACCACATCGTCCATCGTCGCGGCGATGTCAAAATATTTGCGGATGCCAGAAGGCTTGAGATTATTTACACTTTCCGAGACGTATGAACGCATGATGATCTTTTTTTTCCTGTTGCGTGCCAAATCTACCGACATTATGCCTATGATCGGGCCAGGAAACCAGGCCAGCGGCCATCAAATTCGGCGTGACTTCTGCGGCAGAGTGTCCAAATGCGCCAGAAGGGACGGCTGGGGGGTGGCCGGCCCCCGTTACGATATTATGCGGCTGTTAAGCGCGCTCTAATATTCGTGAAAAGTGTTGGCAGCCACGCCGATCATTCGTTACTATCGTCTATGTCCGCCCATAAATATCACAGCCGCGAAGAGGGTGTCATGCCCAACGATCTGCCAGAACTGACGCCAGACAATTTCACCAACCGAGAACTCAGTTGGATTGAGTTCAACCGCCGTGTGTTGGCGCAAGCGGAAGATACGCGCTGGCCGCCGCTGGAGCGGCTCAAGTTTCTGGCAATCGTCAGCAGCAACTTTGACGAGTTCTTCATGGTGCGCGTGGCGATGGTGCATCAGCGGGCGAAATTTGGCTTGCCGCCCACCCGCCCCGACGGCCTCCCCTACGCCGCGCTGCTCGACGAGATTCGCGCCCTCGTGCTGCCCATGATGCGCCAACAGCGCCAGCTCATGCACGAACTGCTGGATCAGCTCAAAGAAGCGGGCGTCGCCATCCGCGCGGTGGGCGAACTCGAACCCACATGGCGCGCCTGTCTGCGTCGCTACTTCAACGACGAAGTCTTCCCGGTGCTCACGCCGCTGGCCGTCGATCACGCGCGCCCGTTTCCGTTCATCTCGAATTTGAGCCTGAACCTGGCCGTCAAGCTCAAGCGCAAGCAGAATGGCAATGGCGAACAGCATTTCGTGCGCCTCAAAATCCCGGAGATGGTGCCGCGCTTGATCCCGCTGGACATGGTGCTGAGCAAATACTGCACCGACGACACCGTGATCGACGGCTACCATAACACCTTCGTCTGGGTCGAGGATCTGCTAGCGGCCAACCTGGATCTGCTGTTCCCCGGCATGGAGATTCTCGAACATTCGATGTTCCGCGTGACGCGCAACGCCGACATCGACTTCGAGAGCGAACTGGAAGACCCCGAAACGGACATGAGCGAGATCATCGAGGAGGGGTTGCGGGTGCGGCGCTTTGGGTCGGCGGTGCGCCTGACGGTGCCCGATGACATCACGCCGGGTACACTGCAGCGCTTGATCCGGCAGTTGGAGATCGACTCGGATCGGGATGTGTACCGCGTGAACGGGGCGTTGGGGCTGAGCAGCCTGACGGATTTGCTGTCGGTGGATCAGCCGGAACTCAAAGATCCGCCGTATTTGGGACGGCTGCCCATCCCAAGCGACGCCGACATCTTCAGCGAAATTCGCAAGCATGACTTCCTGGTGCATCACCCCTACGATTCGTTCAATGTGGTTGAGCAGTTTTTCCGCGCCGCCGCCTTTGATCCTGATGTGCTGATGATCAAGACGACGCTGTACCGGGTGGGCCGCAACTCGCCGATTGTGCAGGCGCTGATAGACGCGCGCGACAGCGACAAACAGGTGACGGCGCTGGTGGAACTGAAGGCGCGCTTCGACGAGGAGAACAATTTGGTGTGGGCGCGCGCGCTGGATCGCAAAGGCGTTCATGTAATCTACGGCGTCGAAGATTTGGCGGTGAAAACCCACGCCAAGGTCACGCTGGTGGTGCGCCGCGAACCGGATGGGCTGCGCCGCTATGTGCATTTGGGGACGGGCAACTACAATGCCAGCACCGCGCGCATCTACACCGACATCGGCATGTTTAGCTGCCACCCGGCACTGGGCGACGACGCCTCGCGGCTGTTCAACCGGCTGACGGGCTACGCACCGGGCACGACCTATAATCGGCTGTTGGTCGCGCCGGAATACCTGCTGCCAAAATTGCTCGAACGGGTCGATGGCGAGATCGAAGCGGCCCGCGCCGGGAAGCCCGCGCGCATCATCGCCAAAATGAACCAGCTTGAGGAGGACACGATCATCCGCAAGCTGTACGCAGCGTCGCAGGCAGGCGTCCAAATCGATTTGCTGGTGCGCGGCATCTGCTGCCTGCGCCCTGGAATCCCCGGCGTCAGCGAGAACATCCGGGTGACGAGCATTGTGGGGCGCTTTTTGGAACACAGCCGCATTTACTACTTCCAGAACGCCGCCGCAGAGGAGCGGGTGTATTTGGGCAGCGCCGACCTCATGCGCCGCAACCTGCTCAACCGTGTCGAGGTCGTCTACCCGGTGCTCGATCAGCACTTGCAGCGGCAGATTCTGCGGATTCTGGCGACTCAACTGCGCGACAACTGCAATAGTTGGCTGCTGCAACCCGATGACACTTACCAGCGAGTCGAACCGGGCGACGCCCCCGTCATCGACAGCCACGCCCTTTTCATGCGGGACAGTCACGGGCTGGACGAACTGCCCTGAGCACCGCCCCCACCCGGCACAGCGACGGTTCGCGGGATTACAGCGCATTTGCCGCAGCGTCATAGACAATTTGCCCTAATCTGACGCCCAACGCTCGACAAAATGACCGTCTCATGCCACAATGATGTTAAGACTTGATAAAATTCAGCGTGGCGCAGCGCGCGCCAACGCGCTGTACGTGTGCAGCACCCGGCCCTTGCCGTTTCTGTCGCTCGCCCTCCGTAATTACGATGTCATTTTTTTATCCGTTGTTTTTTATGACTACCCGCACACCGGTTTGATCGTGGCCGTTGTGCCGTTGAGCAATAACATGGGGCGGTTAAAGGGGGATGGGCGTGAATCTTTGTGTGATCGAGGGCGACGGGATCGGCAGGGAGATCATCCCGGCGGCGGTGCAGATCTTGCACGTGGTTGCGCCGCAGGTCAATGTGGTTGTCGCGGAAGCGGGCTGGGATACATTCGAGCGGCAGGGCAGCGCGCTGCCTGACGAGACGATGCAACTGGCCGTGGACTGCGGCGCGGTGCTGTTTGGGGCGGCGGCTTCGCCCTCCTACCCTGTTGACGGCTATGCCGTCCCCATCGTCCGGCTGCGCCGCCAACTCCAAACGTATGCCAGTTTGCGCCCCACCAATTATCTGCCGGTGCCCACCGCCCGCGACGGCGTCGATTTGATCGTCGTGCGCGAAAACACCGAGGACCTATACATCGGTCACGAATACACCGCAGACAACGGCCACACGGGCATCTCCGAAAAAGTGATCACACGCCGGGCGACAGAGCGCGTTGCACGCAAAACCTATGAATTGGCGCGCGCCGCGGGGCGTCACAAGGTGACAATCGTCCACAAAGCGAGCGTCCTGCTGCAATCCGACGGGTTGTTCCGCAAAGTGGCGCTGGAAGTGGGCGCGGCGTACCCGGACATCCTCACGGATGAACTGCTGGTCGATACGGCGGCGTACTGGATGGTCAAAGATCCGTCGCGCTTTGATATGCTGCTGACGCCCAACCTCTACGGCGATATTCTTTCGGATATGGCGGCGGCGTGGGGCGGTGGTCTGGGGTTGGCACCGTCATTGAGCCTCGGCGATGGTGTGGCGCTGGCCGAGCCGGTGCATGGCTGCGCGCCGGACATCGCCGGGCAGAATATCGCCAACCCCACCGCCGCCATCCTCAGTTTGGCGCTGCTGCTGCGCCATCACTGGGGGATGCATGAGGCGGCCTCCCAAATTGAGAACGCGGTGCGTGTGACTCTGGCGGCTGGGTTTCACACTGCGGACATTCATTTCGACGGTGCCCTGTCGACTCAGGCATACACCGACCGGGTCTGTATGAATCTCGGATAGATATAATGGTTGCGCGCGCGCGTTTGCAAAAGTAGTTAAATTTTTGCAATGCAGGCAAACATCAACCCGGAAACCGCTGCGTTTGCCCGTATGATGATGGTAAGCCTGTCGGATGCATGGCGTAGCGGAGTAGGGGCCGAAATCGAGTTTTTCATGCCTGTGGTCTTGGTGGTTGATGATGATGCAGTTTCGCTGGAACTACTTGAAACCATTCTGAAGCGTGGCGGTTACACAACCATCAGTGCCACCGATGGGTTTGAGGCGTTAGATATTGTCAAGACGCAGCCGGTGGATGTGGTGCTGCTCAATGATAGTATGCCGCGGCTGAGCGGTGGTGAAGTCTGCCTGCGCATCAAATCCGACCCACAGACGGCACAAATCCCGGTGTTGCTGATCAGCGCGGGGACGCGCATTGAAGATCCGCAGTATTTGCGCGATGTCATGGCCGACGGCGCGCTGCGCAAACCGTGCCTGCCGCGCGATGTGATAGCAGCGGTGGAGCGCGTTATCAAGCGCAAGTGATCACAAAAAACAAATTTAATGCAAACCCTCTCACTATTCTTTATTCATTTTTCGAAGGATATGGTGTTAAACTGATGGAAACGTTATGCAACCTTCAGTTTTCGAGTCGGACATGCAACGGTACGCGGAACCTGAGATGGACACTGAACCTGCGGCGGATGTGATCGCTGGCAAGCGGGGCGTCACGCGACAACCGCAAGAAGGATATGAATCGTCTATGCAAACTATCTTGATCGTTGACGATGAGGAAGGCTTCCTCCATATTCTGGAGGTGGTCTTGCAGCGCGCCGGGTATGCCACCGAGACCGCACTCAGCGCTATGGCGGCCCTTGAGGTGCTGGATGCCCAATCGGTTGACCTGATCATTCTGGATGATATGATGCCGGGGTTAAGCGGCAGCGAGATGTGCGCCAAGGTCAAGAGCGACCCGCTGACACAACACATCCCCGTGATCATGCACAGCGCGGGGCTGAAAATTCACGACAAAACCCATATCGAGCAGATTGGGGCAGACGCCGTGCTGGTCAAGCCGTGCCCGCCGCGCGATGTGGTGGAGATGGTGACGAAGTTCATGAACGCCGGGGTCTGACAGCGGCTGAGGGCAACAGGCGATGACGGTCGCTACCAGACCTGCAACGGTCGCTCGCGTGCTGCGTATACAGGGGACAGTGCCTGTATGCCAGCCGGGGGGGGACCATGCGCCGCCTGTTCAAAGAGATGATGATCATTTTTCTGGCCGTCGTGGCTGGAATATACCTGCTGAATCCATTTGGCGGCCTGGATTTTCTGCCGGATTTTCTGCCGCTGGTGGGCAATTTGGACGAAGCTGGTGCCGTGTTGGTGCTGGTGAACACCCTGCGTTATTATGGGCTGGATGTCGCGCGCCTGTATATGCGGCGTGAAACACAGCGCAGCCTGCCCCCTACGCACGATCCACGCCGCTAACTTAAGACCGCCGCTCCTGGCGATCAGCCCGGCTGGTTGAACTTTCCACGGGTTCCGCCGCTGTTTGATCGGCCAGTAATTCATCCAAACTCAACCGCTGCGACTGTTGATCCTGCGCGATAAAGACCCGCGCATCGAAGCCGAGTTCGCCGTCGGTGCTTATTTGTTGGTGCACCTGAGCCTGCTGTCGGCGGGCTTCCCACTGGAAACGGTGCAGCGCCAGGCGCACGCCGTCCGCGCTGACCGCCAGGTGCCAGGGGCCGTGCGTCGCCTGCGATGCCTGGATCGGCAGCCGCGCCGACGGGGTGACCAGGTTGTCGCCTGGCGTGAGCGCGTGATGATCTTCGTGGATGAACAGTGCTTGGCCGTCGCTGTCGGTGATCTCGAAGCGAATGCGCCCGACCGCATCAGTGGGCAGCCGCAGTTGCACGAACGGCTGCAAATAATCGACCTCGCTGGGGATGGCGCGGGTGCGGTAGATGTTGCGCCGCCGCGGCCCCGTAAACGCCATCACGCCGACATCGATGGGCAGCACCTGAGTCACTTCAGGATCTAGCCCGGCCCGTTCGACAGCGCGCAGGGCGTGGCGGTAGGCGGTATCGCCTTTGGCGTCGCGCGGTTGCGGTATGAAGACCTGGCGCGCCGATGAACGCCGGGCAGCGCGCATCTGTTCGAACTGCCTGGCTCTGGCGTTGTGTGATTGGCCGGTACGCCGCCGCATGGCCGCAAGCGCGAGCAGCACCAGCAGAAAAAACAGCGCGCTGGTTTCGCCCACCAGGACCAACAGCACAAACATCAGCAGGAACACCCCCACCCAGAACTCTGGGTACAAGGCCCGGTTGCGGTTTCTCTTATTCATCCAACGCTCTATTCCGACTCAATCTTGCTCACTGGCCCGGCACAAGCCCGACCGGGAAATGGGTGTCTCCTCGCGCTGTCACTCTGGAAGCCAGAGATTGGGGCGCTCCAGAAAATCGAACAGCGCCTGATTCGGCTCGGCGAAGCGCGCTTCCAACAAGGCGCGGGTCGCTGGCCGCATGGGCGGCTGCTGGCCAGTGCGGGGAATCTGCGCTTGTAACCGCTTGATCGGGTTGATCAACCGCCACTGCTGGGGCAGCGATGTCCGCCGAATGCGCTTACGCACCTGGGTTAGCCCCCGGTACAACCGCTCAGGGGTGGGGGTATCGCCGGAATTTTTGAACGTCTCTGGCGGCACCGTCATTGGGTCGATTTCCAGAAAAGCGCACAGATCATCGAGCATCGTTTGTGTGTGTGCCCGCAAATCGTCGAACAGGATGATATTCAACTGCTCACGCGGGAAGTATTCCAGGTAGCGGGCGATCTGCTGCATGTAATACCCGCGATCTGTGTACGAATAGATGTCACGGTCACGAAAGACCCCGGTGGCGAGGCGGGCGGGTTCCTGCGCCAACGCAGCCTCAAACGACAGATACTCCTCGCCTTTGCTCACGCTCCACCAGTAATGCGAATACGCGCGGTCGGTGGGGTTGCGCAGCGACAAGATCAGCTTGGCATCGGGCAAATGCGTCCGCAGGAGTTCCGGCACCCATTCGCGGTACAGGTAAGCCGGGCTGGCCTCCCCAATAGCGGGCTGATCGGTTGCTTCGGTGAAGTACCGCGCGCTGTAATCGGCCAGATCAATGGTGCCATTGGCGCTGTAGACGTTCGTGAAATACAGCAGTTCCTTCTTACGCGGCATGAAGATCTGCGGGTGCTGGGACAGCAGCCGGTGCAGAAAGGTTGTGCCGCCGCGCATCGCGCCGATCACGATGAAGTTGGGCAGTTTGAGCGTCGTTTGTGGGTGCGTCATCCTTGATCTCCTCTGGTTGCGGCCCCGACAATGCGAAGCCCCCACCATTATGCCCCAAATCCGCCCCCTTGATCATGATTGGGCTAACCCTGCTGCTGTGAACGGCCATCCTCTTGATCGCGGCTGCGCAGCAGTTCCTCCAAGGTCATCGGGCGGTCATCGTCGGTCGCCGCGCCGACATCGAGGCGGTTGGCGGCACCCTGCGCACGCTCGGCACCGCGCCGTTCGGCGGCATCCGCAAAGCGCGCCTGCAGCGATGGCCCCACGCTGAACGTGTGCGCCCCCAGCAGCGATCCGTCGAGGTAAACTCGTAGATCCCAGTCGCCGCTGCCGTCCAGCCGGGCATTTTCGGCCAGCGGCAGTTGGTGGTCTGGCAGAATGTCCATTTCCCCGTCGCGCAGGTACGTGCGCATCTCGTGAACGTACTGTGGATCCCCGTTCTGATCGACGAATTCAAAGCGAAACCGCACCTGACGGTCGGCTTTGTCTGGGCTGACATTCAGTTTGATAAACGGGCGGATGCCGTCGTCGTCCAGCGAGACGGTGCGCGTCCGCTGCATGACCAGCCCGCTGCGGGCTTCCTGCGTGGCGATCAAGCCCACGTCGAGCAGCGTGATGCCGCTCACGGCGAAGCTGCCGCGCCGCCGCGCCCGTTCGACGGCTTCGCGCGCTTCGGTGCTCATGCGCAGCGTCAGCAGTGACGACCGCGACTGATCCAGCAAGCGGGTGGGCTGGAAATTCACAAACGAGCCGATCAATGCAAACAGATACAACCCAATCAGGGCCGCCGTCACCTCGACCGACGCCACACCCGACAGCACCACAATCCCCACCAGCGCCGCCAGAATCATCAACCAGGCGATATTTTCTCTCTTCATCTGCATCAAGACTTCATCCCATCGCGAACCACGTCCAGCATCAATTGATTGTTCCATGTCTTGACTCAGTATACGTGAAATCCGCGCCGACGGTTGCGCTGATCGTTGGTGGATCAAACATCAGCATGTGCGCGGGTGAGGGCCGCCCACTCCTCCAGCGACAGCGTCTCGGCGCGGCGGCGCGGGTCGATGCCGACGCGCTCCAGGAGGGCGGCAGCGGCGGCAGCATCCAGGCCCAGGCCATCGCCGAGCGCGTTCTTGAGTTGTTTGCGCTTTTGCCCAAACCCGGCCCGCACCACGCGAAAAAATGCTTGCTCACTGGGCACCGCGACGGGGGGTTGGGGGTAAGTATCCAGCCGCACCACCGCGCTGCTGACCTCTGGGCGCGGCCAGAACACCGCCGGGTTCAAGCGCGCCTTGATGCGCGCCTGCGCGTAGAACTGCGCGCTCACCGCCAGCAGCGACATATCCCCCGGCTGTGCCACCAACCGCTCGGCCACCTCAATTTGGACGGTGAGCACGATGCGGCGGGGGCGCGGCGTCGCTTCCAGCAGGTGCCGCAGAATCGCGCTGGTGATGTAGTAGGGCACATTCGCCACCACAATATAGTCATCCGTTTTGACCAGCGCGTTGACATCGGTGTCCAGAAAATCGGCGATGATCAGTTCGATGTTGCGGTACGTGGCCAGTTGCACATCGAGCACCGGATGCAGGCGATCATCGACCTCAACAGTGACGACCCGGCGCACAGCCTGCGCCAGCCGTGCGGTCAGCATCCCCGTCCCCGGCCCAATCTCCAGGACGGTGTCGTCTGGCATCAACTCGGCGACGGTGATGATTTTTTCAAGCGCGTTGGGATCGTGTAGGAAGTTTTGCCCCAGGCTTTTCTTCGGGTGAATTTGGTAGCTGTCGAGCAGCGCTTTGGGATTCATGGGGGGTGCCTCCTTGCTTTTTCGGCGCGCGAATATCGCCTATCGGGGCTGCCCGCAGATCACAGCCCGGCGACCGCAGCGCCCTTGTGATCAGTTTATACACGCGCCGCGCAGCAACGGCGCAGATCAGGTGCCGCCGGTGCCCACCGCCATGATCTGATCGACGGGGGGGGACAGCAGCAGCGCCTGTTCGCGTTCGCGCGCCACCTCCACACCGTTTTCGTAGCGCACCCGAAAGCGCGTTTGCCGCAGCCCGTTCTCGCCCGCCTGGATGAGGCGGGTTGCCCCGGTTGGCAGCGACGCATCCGGCTGTTCGAGCGCCGCGAACGGCAGCGTCTCGCGCTGGGTGATGAACGTTTCGGTGACGCGCAGCACGTTGATCGTCAGGCCGGGGCGCAGGGCGGTGGTTTCGGCAGGGCGCGTGTAGTCCAGGCCCATCAGCGCGATCCCGGCGTCGATCAGCGCATCAGCGACGGTCGCGCCCTGGGTGCGCAGCCGGATCAGATCGCCGTCGGCCTGAATCGAGACGGCTTTGGCACGCTGAATCGTCACCTCTAAGTCGGCGCGGACGGGTGTATTCAAATCCACCGAGACCTCATCGGCCAGATAGACCGTGATCCCGGCGGCGAACAGCGCTTCCCCAACGGTCGGGCCAGCCACGCGGAGGGTGCGCCGCACACCGTCATCGATCACGTGTAGCGGCAGCGGCTGGCGAAGCTCGATGCGCCGCACGGGCTGCCGCCAATCATCCAGCGCGGAGGCCGTTGTTGGCAGCCCATCGATCAGCAGCGTGTCAGTGTCGCGGACGCGGATCCCGGCGCGGTCGAGGATCGCGGCTGGCTGGGTGAGCGCCGTCTGGAAGACCTGCGTCTGCCCGTTGACGGTGAGGCTCACGCTGCGCGCCCGGTCGATGCGGATAACGGCCCCTGGCTCAACCGCGCTGTCCAAATCATGCGAGGCGCGGTCGTTGGCACCCAATGTGATCTCAAGTTCGCGCAGCAGCGCCGCGACCGTCCCCGCCCGTGTGCTGATCTGGTAGGCCGCGCCATCGACGATCACGGTGTAGGTGGGGGTGGGCAGCAGCGCCGCGATCAGCAGCAGCAGCGCGGCGACCAGCACCGAGCCGACGATCAGCAGCGGCCAGCGGCGCGACAGCGCTGAGGCTAGATCAGGTTGGGGTGAGGCGGTAGGTGACAGGTCAAGTGGCCGGGGGCGCGGCTCGGAGCGGGGTGGCCACTCCGGTTGTGAGCGGTCAGGTTCCACGAGCGGCGCTCCTGTACTCAGCCCAGATGTGCGTGGGGTGCCGCTGACAACGGCCCCGGATTGGGAAGATGCTTAGTTGTTGGCAGTCTGCTCAGGCCGGGCGCACCCACGGCACCCAGGTGTAGGCCTTAGTGATGCTCCCGTCAGGGCCTGACACGGTTCAGCCATCCTGCCGCGTGGGACCCAGCTTGAGCGGACTACCAACAACCGCTTCAGCGTTTATGCCGTTGATGCGCATCTTAGCAAACCGCTCCCGGTTTGTCAACGACGCCGCGCGATTCTAATGCGCTTCCGAGACTTGGCGCGGTTGTTTTGGCGCAGCGCAGCCGGCAGCCCGTTGGCCCGAAACCTGACAGATGCTCGGTAGGCCAAACATTGAGATTGTCCGCTGCTTATGTTACACTGCTAACCGGGTAGCTTAACAAGCCGAACTATCGGCACGAAGGGGGATAGGCGTGATGGGGGTCATCATGGAGACCGGACGCATGGGAAGCATGGATTTCAGCAATATTACGGCGCTGGCCGTTGAGGATGACGCGGGCGGGCTGGCGATCATTGGGGTGATGCTGCGCTATCTGGGGATTCGCGGGTCGCTGAACACGACCGGGCATGGCGTCGTCGAGGCGGCGAGCACCATGAAGCCGCCGCCCGACCTGATCTTCCTGGATTTAAACCTGCCGGACACAACCGGCTATGAACTGCTCAAGCAGATTCGCGCCGACAGCCGCCTGAGCAATGTGCTGGTGGTTGCGGTCACGGCGCAAGACGCCGATGTCGAGATCCCTAAGTGCAAAGCCGCCGGGTTCGATGGCTTCATCGGCAAGCCGATCAGCCGGTCGCGCTTTCCGCGCCAGTTGCAGCGGCTGCTCAGCGGCGAGCCGGTGTGGGATACGTACTGATCCGTGCGCAGATCGATTTAGAGCGCGTCGGCGTCGGGTGGGGCGAGATTTGGCTCGACGCCGTGCCGCTGGTCTTCAATCATGCGGCGCACCGTGTCCGCTTCGGCCACATCCGCAATTTGGACGGGCGTGTTGGGTAAGCGGCCAGGGCGCGAATACAGCGTGCCCTGGCTCTCGATGTACAGGCTGCCGCTGGGCATCAGCCCGTTGATCGTCTTGATCTCGGTGATGAGCCGGGCATCGACGGCCCAGAAATCGTTCCAGGGGAAGCGGCGGATCATCATCACCCGCTGGTCGGTGACGGCGTAATACGTGCGCAGGTTTTGGGCGTAGCGGTAGACCACATGCACCGCGATCACCAGCACCAAAATCGGCACGACAATCAGCAAGATCGCCAGCACGCCCTCCAGGATCGAGAACGAGTAGACATACCCCACCAGCACAGCGAACAGACCGCCGGTCACGGCGAACGCGATCACGTCGGCCCAGTCAAAGATGTGCCACACCACCGGCTGCGCTGTCCACAGAATGTGTTCCCCGTTGCGCAGATGCTTCTGAAAGATCCCTTGTTCACGTTTGGGTTTGTCGGTCATGAGTCGTCGGCTCCCTCTGAGATCGCTGTATACGCCATCATCACTTGAACTTAATTATAGCCTGATAGTGCCGCGCGCGGTGCGATTTGGAAGCAATTGGCCCACAAATTGGGCGGGTACGGGGCGATCCGCCGCACCCGCCGCCGTGATGACCGCCGTTACTGCAAGTCCAGCGACTTTTCGCTGATGATGCGCCCGGCCAGCGCCGCGAACTCGTCGGGCGTCATGGCCCCCAACTCTTCATCATTGCGCAGCCGCACACTGACCGTCCCCGCCTCTTGATCGCGGTTACCGACGATCAGCATGTACGGGATGTTCAGCTCGCGGGCCGCCGCAATCTTGCCGCCCATGCGCGCCTTGCTCGCATCGACATCGACACGCATCCCCCGCGCCCGCAACGTAGCCGCGATGCCTTCGGCGTAGGCGATGTTTTTGTCCGTCACGGGCACCATGCGCACCTGCGTCGGCGCGAGCCAGGCCGGGAATTTGCCGTCGAAGTGTTCGATGATGATGCCGATGAAGCGCTCCAAACTGCCGAACGGCGCACGGTGGATCATCACCGGGCGCTGCCGTGAACTGTCCTCGGCCACATATTCGAGTTCGAAGCGCTCCGGCAGGTTGTAATCGACCTGCACCGTGCCCAACTGCCACTCACGCTTGAGCACATCGCGGAAGATAAAGTCGAGCTTCGGCCCGTAGAACGCGGCCTCACCCTCTTCGACGGTGTAGTTCAAGTTCAACGCCTCACATGCTTGAATGATCGCGTCTGCCGCCAGATTCCACAGCGCATCGTCGCCGACGTACTTGTCGCTCTGCGGGTCGCGGATGCCGACACGCGCGCGGAAATCGCTGAGACCCAACGTCGAGAACACGAGCTGAATCAGCCGGACGACCTCCTCGAATTCTTCGAGCAACTGATCGGGGCGGACAAACAGATGCCCGTCATCAACCGTGAAGCCGCGCACGCGCGTGAGGCCGTGCAGCTCCCCGGACTGCTCGTAGCGGTAGACCGTGCCGAACTCCGCGTAGCGCACCGGCAGATCACGA
>JAADYY010000729.1 GCA_010092805.1 Chloroflexota bacterium
TCACCGTGATCATCACGGGTGACCCGGACGCGCTGCCGATTGACGAAACATTTGCCGATACCGTCGCACCCACCGACCTGGGCGACCTCGAATCCACACCGGCACCCGTCACAGAAGGCGATGCCAGCGACGCCAGCGAACTGTTTGTGACGGCACGCACCGCGACCAATGTCCGCAACGGCCCTGGCACCAATTTCGCTGTGATCGGCGGGCTGCGCGATGGGGACACCGCCGACATCGTGGGGCGTGTGGCCGACAATGACTGGCTGCTGATCACACGGGACGACGATGAGCGCGGGTGGGTGGCGTTCTTCGTCGTGAACGTCACCGGCGACCCGGCGAATGCCCCGGTCGTGGCCGAAGACATTCTGCTCAGCGACCCAGACGCGGCGTCGGCGGATGCGCCAGAGGATGCGCCGGAAACGCTGACCGCTGAAGGCGTGGTGGTCACGGCGGGCGTTGATGTGGTCACGCTGACTAACGCCAACCTGCGCGAAGCGCCGACCTTCAGCGCCGCGGTGATCACCGTTGTGCCGTTCGATACCGCGCTGCAAGCGGTGGCCCGCACCGACAACAGCAGTTGGATTCGCGTGATTTTTGAGGACACCTCCGGCTGGCTGACAACCGGGCTGGTCAATGTGAACGTCGGCGACGATCTCGCCGCGCTGCCCGTCGAGCCGTAATCCAGCCCACCGCCGCTCCGTTGCGACACACTTGAGTCGAACCGCCCTCGCAACCGGGGGCGGTTTTTTTGCAGGGTCATCACACCAAATTTGTGCTGCGGTTTGGGTCGTTTGTGGCCCGGCATCGCCCTCACCCCGGCACTGCGCGCCACCCCTTGTATGTTAATTATAGTAGTTACTATATTTTGTGTATATCTATTTATTTAGCAACTTTACCAGACGCCATGCCTCCCCGCGCCCAGGGCCGCAGGCTTCTGGAGCGAGGGACCGCGGGGGTGAGTGCCCACGAGCCGCATGGGTGATTTTGCTGCAATCACCCTGGGGTTTTTTTTGATCCCCTTGATCACATGGGCGCTGAGTCTGTTAGAATAGACAAACATCGTCCGCGCGCACCCGGTGATACGCTTATGGCCAACCGTTTAGCCCGCAGCCAACTCCGGCAACTCGCTTTGTTTCAGCACCTAGCCCCGCAGCACATCGACTTGATCAGCGACATTGTCCAGACCAAGCAGATCGAACCCGGCGAGGTGATCTTCGGGCAGGGCCAGCCCACACAGGGGCTGTATCTGTTTGTCGCGGGCCGTGCCATCCTCATCCGCACCGACCCAAGCGGCGCTGAAATGGCGCTGGGCGAAGTGGGGCGCGGCGAATACATCAACGAGCGGGCGCTGTACGAAACGGGCATCGAGACGGCTTCGCTGCGCGCCGCCGAACCGACCATGCTGCTGCTGCTCACGCGCGCCGCGCTGCTCACCCTGCTCGCGGAGCACCCGGATGTGCGGGCAGCGCTGGGCGAACGGTTCGCCGCCCCAGCGCCGCAACCCGAAGAAAAGCCGCGCTTGTTTCGCGGCCAGCGCCCAGAGGAGATCATCCTGCACATCTTCCGGCGGCATTGGTGGGCCATCGTCCGCAACACCTGGATCGTGGGGGTGGTGGGGATCGTCGGGCTGCTGTTGGCGCACTGGGTCAGCGGCACCTCCGGCTTGATCGGCTTGATCGTCGGGATCATCACGCTCGCGCTGATGGGCGGGCTGCTCTATTATCTGTACTACGAATGGCAGGACGACGGCATCATCATCACCGATCAGCGTGTGATCCGTGTCTGGAACACGCTGCTCACCTTCCAGAACAACGTCAGCGAGATCCCGCTCAACCGGGTGCTGGAAGTCAACGCCGAAATCCCGCCGGGCAACCCCTTTGCGCAAATCTTCCGGTTCGGCAGCATCCACATCCGCACGGCGGGGCAAGCGGGCACCGTCTCGCTCAACATCATCCCGACTCCGGAGCGGGTGCAAGCCGCCATCTTTGCGGAGCGGGATCGGTTCCGGTCGCAGGTCGAAAAACGGGCGCAGGACGTGCTGCAAGCGGAGGTGGGGCGCGCCATCGGCATCGACACCGCCGAGATCCCCGCTGTTGGCCCAGAACCCACCGCCGCACCGCCGCAGCTCAGCCCGGTGGGGCCGCGCTTCGCCCGCACCCGTTTCATCAACGCCGACGGCGACCTGGTGTACCGCAAACATCTGCGGGTGTGGGCCAGCCACATCATGCTACCCGCATTGGTGATCCTCGGCGGTTTGATCGCGCTGGTCGCGGCGCTGTCGTCCAACGTGCTGACGTTGGTCACCGTGCCGCTCGCCTTCGTGATTCTGCTGGGGGGGATCGGGTGGTTTTACATCAGCGACTGGGATTGGCGCAACGATACTTACGTGCTGGGCAGCAACACCATCACGCTGACGCGGATGCGCCCGCTGTGGCTGCAAAACCAGGTCGATCAGATCAGCCTGAGCCAAATCGACAACGTCGTTTCTGAAGTCAACGGGCTGATCAACACGTTGTTCAACTGGGGCCGCGTGGAGATCTACTTGATCGGTGCCAACCCGGATGAAGGCAAAGTCATCGACATGATTTATGACCCGCCCACGCTGCGTGAACAGATCTCGACACGGCAGGAGGCGATCAAGGCGCAGCAGCAGGCGGAAGAACAGCAGGAGCAGCGCGCATCAATGCAAGCGGTGCTGGCCGCCTATCACAAATTGACGACCGACGAGGTGCCCGGCAGCCCACCGCCCGGTGCGCCCAACCCCGGTTCAGCAAATGCGCCACCGCCGCGCCCCGATGGCATCCGCCCGCCGACCGTGCCGCGCATCCGCCCGGATTAGCCTCAACTTGCGGCGGGATGTCCGCTATAATTAAATATATTCTGTCCACTCAAGGCACAAGTGAAACCGACGATGGCTGTACGTGAAATTATCCAACCGGGTAACCCGGTGCTGCGCAAAAAAGCCCTGCGCGTCACCAGCTTTGACAGGCGCTTCCAGACGCTTGTTGACGACATGATCGATACGGTGCTCGACGCGCCCGGCGTCGGGTTGGCCGCGCCGCAGGTGGCCGTCGGCCAGCGCGTGATCGTGGTGCGGCTGCCAGACGACGAAGAAAGCCGCGAGGAATATGGCGAGCAGGCGGGCAAATTGTATGTGGTCGCCAACCCGGAGATCATCAAGGCCAGCAAAGAGACGGTCGAAGGGGTCGAGGCATGTTTGTCGATCCCCGGCTACTATGGCCGCGTTGATCGTCATCAAAGTGTGACGATCAAGGGGCTGGATCGTCACGGCAAGCCGCAGCGCATCAAGGCGGAAGGCTGGCAGGCGCGCGTCTTCCAGCACGAGATCGATCATTTGGATGGGCGGCTGTACATCGACATTGCGTCCGAAGTGTGGGAAGCCAAAGCCGCCGA
>JAADYY010000025.1 GCA_010092805.1 Chloroflexota bacterium
AAGCGCAAAGACGGGTAGTAGGTTATCACAAAACTAAATTTATTGCGGTGGAAAATGATTTGGCTCTGCCGGTGAGATAACTACGGGTAACTACGAGGGAATAGGGAATGTCATCACGTTACATACGCATCATTGCCATCATTGCTGTTGTCATCATCTGCGGGTCGCTCTACGCCGTGAGCGGGCAAGATACGCCGAATACCGCCGATGCCACCGAACACGTCATTCGCGAGGGCGACTCCCTGTGGGCGGTCTCGCGTATCTATGATGTCACGCTGGAAGAATTGCTCGAGATCAATCCAGATATCGACCCGTATGCCCTGCCTGTCGGCACGGTTGTCCAACTCCCCGGCGCGGAGGCACCTGTGCGGCAGTCCGTTGGCGGGCGCTCTGATCGTCCGCTCACCCGCCCGTCGCAGGTCGTGACCCCGGCCCCCGCCGCGCCACTTGAGGAGTACGTCATTGAAGTCGGCGACTCGCTGTGGGCGATTTCGCTGCAATTCGATGTGACGCTCGATGAACTTCTCGCGGCTAATCCAGAACTCGACCCTTACGCGCTGAGCATCGGTCAGCGCGTGCGCATTCCAAACACGGTGGCTGTCACCGACACGATGACCGTCGTTCAGGAAGACGGTGAGCTGCCAGTCCTGCAAGATGCGGCAGCAGCGAACACCGAAGCCGAACTGGAAAGCATCCGCCCGATGCGTGAGGAAACCACCGCCCCGCGCTTGCCAGATGAAATTGTGGCGTCGCTCGATACCCTGGGTGAAAGCGTGGCCGGCATCGGCGAGTCGCTGAATACCGAACCATTGGTTGAGGCCTACCAGCCCTTGCTGGACGAGTTCGCGGCGCTTGACCTTTCGGGTTTGCTGCCGGAGGAAACACCGCTGGATGACGCCGCCGTCGATAGCACGGTGGACGCCAACGAGACGGTTTCACTTGACGCCATCCCCGAGTCACTGCTGGAACCTGACCTGGCAAGCAATGTCGAGACGATTTCGGTATCGGTTGTGGGTGACCGCGAAGTTGAACGCGCGGAGTTGAGCCTCAACGACATCACCCTGCTCACGTTCACCGAAGCGCCCTACACGTACGACCTGGACACGAGTTTGCTCCAGCCGGGTAACTACCGCCTGACGTTCACGGCCACCGCGCCCAACGGCGGTACGAGCATGGGCAATCTTGACTTTGAAGTTATCACGGCTGAAGCCTTCCGCATCCAGCAGGAGAACATCGCAACAGCGGAGACAGAAGCGCTGGCCGAAGAAGCCGCCGGGCCGCGTCCGCTGGTGGGGGCGACTGGACCGCAGCAAGGGCTGCGCGGCACTGACCTTGACGAAACGGTGCCACGTATCCTGCTGGTCAACGGGGAGCCGGTGCCCTTTAACCTGACCTTCAGCCTGGAAGATGACTCGCTGTCGGTGGTGCGCCCAGCGGCAGAAGACGGTGAGATGAGCGTCATGGACATTGTGACCGGGCCGATTGCCGACCGCCTGCCGCCAGAACTGGTCAGCGCGCTCACGCAGCCGCGCCCAGAACTGTTCGCGCTGGTCATCATCATCCTCACCATCACGCTGCTGCCGCAGGGCCTGTTCACGCTCTACTGGATGTTCTACGCCTGGAACAACCCGGACAAAATGGAAGAGTATGCTTCGCCGAAGGAATTCCTGGAGCCGCATTACTCGTTCACCGCCATTCTGCCCGCACGTCGTGAAGAAGAAGTCATCAAAAAC
This sequence comes from Chloroflexota bacterium, assembly GCA_010092805.1. GTDB lineage: Bacteria > Chloroflexota > Anaerolineae > Aggregatilineales > Phototrophicaceae > Flexifilum. The sequence goes on from JAADYY010000025.1 coordinate 1,734, forward strand.
ACCATCAAATCGGTCAATGACATTGACTACCCGGATCATTTGAAGGAAATCCTGATCATGGTTCGTGATGAGGATGACGATGGCACCATTCAGCAGTCGCTGGAAGCCATCGAAGAACTGCAAAACCCCAACGTCCGCCTGATCACCTTCACGGAAGGGCCGAAGAACAAGCCGAACGGGCTGAATCGTGGGCTGCGCGCGGCCAAGAACGATGTTGTCTGCATCTTCGACGCGGAAGACGACCCGCACAACGAAATCTACAACGTGATCAACACGGTCATGGTGCGCGACGGCGCGGACGTGGTGCAGTCTGGGGTGCAGTTGATGAACTTCAAATCCAACTGGTTTTCGGCCCTCAACTGCCTGGAATACTTCTTCTGGTTCAAGTCCGGCCTGCACTGCTTCACCCGCGAATTCCATGTGACGCCGCTGGGGGGCAATACGGTCTTCTTCAAGAAGGAATGGATGGAAGAAATCAAAGGTTGGGATGAAGGCTGCCTCACGGAAGACGCCGATGTCGGCATCCGCTTGACGCTGAAAGGTGCGAAAATCCAGATTGTGTATGATGCCAAGCACGCGACTCAGGAAGAAACACCCGCCGCGCCCATGGAGTTCATCAAGCAGCGCACGCGCTGGAACCAGGGCTTCTACCAGATCTTCCTTAAGGGGGATTGGCTGAAGCTGCCGGAAATGCGTCAGAAGGCCGCTGCTGCCTACATCCTGCTGAACTCGCTGCTGCAAGCCGCGACGATCTTCTACCTGCCTATCGGTATCTATATCGCGGTGACGCAACAGACCCCGGTGCCGATTGCGATGCTTTCCTGGGTGCCGCTGTACATCCTGTTGATGCAAATGGTCACCAACTTGATCGGTATCCGCGAGTTCACCCGCGCTTACGGCCAACGCCTGCCGTTCCTGTTCACGCTGCGGATGATCGTCTTCTACTACCCATTCCAGTTGATGCTGGCAGCTTCGGCCATACGCGCCGTCTACCGCCACGTCACGCAGAATCAGGCGTGGGAGAAGACGGCCCACTCGAACCTGCATCGTCAGACAGCCTAACCGGCTGAAACACATCAGCGCTCGTTTTGTTGGGGGAGCTGCAATGGGCTGGTTCCCCCTCCCCAACACGCAAACCAAACTTTTACCAGTCAGGAGGATGCATTCATGGCTGATAACCAGAATACCGCCAAGCTGCAAAACCGGATTAGCCTTTTCCTTATCATCACCCTCGTGGTCGTCGCGGTGGTGGTGCAAGCACAGAATATGTTCCAGTTCCCCTATTTCCAGGATCTGGAGGGGACAAACCTCTCGAACGCCTGGGCGCTCATCGAAACGGGAGAGCTGTCGCCGTACACCTACGTTTATGAAGAACCGCCCGTCGGCTCGTTCATCATCTCCCTGTGGGTGGCAGTCACCGGCGGCTTCAATGCCTTCGGGTTCTCGCTGTACTCGGGGCGCGTGCTGATGCTGTTGGCGCATTTGGTCACCACTGCGCTCATCTTCGGGATCACGCGCAAAATTTCCAAGAACGACATTGCGGCAGCGCTGGCGACGCTGATCTTCATCTTCTCGCCGCTTTCGAGCAGTTTGCAGCGGTTGGTACTGCTCGATAACCTGATGGTGACATTCCTGCTGCTGTCTTTCTATATGGTTCTGGGCGAGCACCGTCGGTTGGGTCATTATCTGGCCAGCGCGATTTTACTGGGCATGGCTGTGCTCACCAAAGGCTCGGCCATTGGCTTCATCCCGGCGTTCATCATCATCAATCGTATGGTCGCCGATGAGCGTCATCGGCGCTTCGTGGCCGCGCAGTGGATAACGGTGGTTGTCTTCCTCATCTCGCTCTATCCAATGTACGCGCAGATGAACCTCGAGTTGTTCCCGCAAGGGACGGCACTCGGTGGCGACTTCCCGCACGTGAGCTTGCTAGAACGCATCACTGACCGCGGGCTGGATAACGGCGCGTTCCTGAACATCGGCAGCGGCTTCGATACCAGCTTTAACCTGTGGGTGGACATTAGCACCAGCAACACGGCTGATCCGCTCTTGGTTTACGCGGGTATCATCAGCGGTCTGTTTTTGGTCGTCCTTTCGATTGATAGCAAGCAGCATCGGGCGCTGCTGGTGATGTTGGTCATGTTCGGCCTAATCCTGCTGTTTGGTGGGCAAATCTTCAGCACCGACATTATCATGGGGCTGCCCCTGCTCGCCATTAGCATTGGTGTGGTGGTTGGCGCATTTATTCGGCTGCTGGCGGGCAACATGAAAGGTATTTTCCGCTTCGCGCTCGGCACCGTGCTGATCGCTGTCGTCGCCTACCCTTTCGCCATTTTCTACATGGAACGCACCGATGCCCACGATCTGAATCAGGTGGCCGGCCAAATCGAAGCCATTGACTGGATTGTCAACACCGTGCCGGAAGATGCGGTGATTGTGACGGACAACTTCGCATTCGTGGAACTGCGCGACACCCATCCGAATACACAGCATTACTGGCGTGTTGATACCGACCCGGAGATCCAGTATAATTTGTTGGACGACGATTACTGCAACGTGGATTACATGATCCTCACACCGCAGGTCTTCGCCGACATCAATGCTTACGGGTTGGATTTGAACCAGCGCATTTTCAACAACTCAGAGCGCCTGCTGGAATATTCCAACGGTGGTTGGCCAGTGGAAATTCGCCAGATCAACAAAGCATTCTGCGGCGTGGAAGTGGCCGCCGAGACTCTCGTTAGCGAATAACGCCGCGCCAAGTTTGCAATCAACTGATGGCCTGCAGTGCACAACCGCACTGCGGGTCATTTTGCTAAAATCCTGATACCCTACACCTACACAGCCGCAATCTGCGCGTATAATCATTGGGACAGACTTCGGACAAATTGACGAGGAGCGTTTTGTGAGCATTCGGCAATGGTTTATCGTGATCTGGGCGCTTAGCACGCTCGTGGTCGGTCTGGCGACTACATCAGCTCAGACCGATGACCTCGATTACGTAATTGTCGGTCACTACTCGTACTACAACATCTACGACCATGACTACTTCGTCACCGACATCCCCGCAGACTTGCTGACGCACATCAATTACGGTTACATTGATGTTTCCGAAAATGGGCAGTGCGTCTCAATTGACGAGTGGGCGGACGTTGAGTACCCCTACCCCGGCGACCTCACCACAGACCGCGTGCGCGGGAACTTTAATCAGCTTTGGCTGCTGCGGGAAGACAACCCCGGCCTGCAAGTGCTGATGACCATCGGCGGATGGGAAAATTCGCGGAATTTCTCGGCGGCGGCCAGCACCGAAGAAGGGCGTCAACGCCTGGCACGTTCATGCGTAGGCTTCATGCAAGAATTTGCCTTCAACGGCATCAACATTGACTGGCGCTACCCCGTGTCCGGCGGCCAATTCGGCGGTGAACCCGAAGACCGGGAAAATTTCACACGCCTGCTCGAAGCATTCCGTGATGAGATTGAATTGTTGGCGGTGGAAGAAGGCGTGCGTTCGCTGCTGACGATCAATGCACCAGCGATTGAGGCTTTCTACGAGAACTTTGAACTCAGTGAGATCCATCTGCATCTCGACTGGATCAACATCATGACTTATGGTTTCCAAGGCGCATGGAGCGACCTTGCCAGCCATCACGCGCCGCTATACGACAATGCACGCAACCCGTCACTGGAAAATGATGCTAATGTGGCGGGGGCGGTGAATGCCTACCTCGATGCCGGGGTGCCAGCCCGGAAAATTGTCATTGGGATTCCGTTTTACGCGCAGACATGGCGCAACGTCGTTTCTAACGGTTACTTCGGGTTGTACCAACCCGCTGGCGGCGTACCATCGGGGACACGCCCTGGCGGAATGCTCTATTATCGTGATCTTGCGCCGTTCTTCGAAAGCGAGAATTACATCCGCTACTTTGATGAAGAAGCGCGCGTCCCCTGGATGTACAATGAAAGCCGCCGCATTGCCATCAGCTACGAAAACCCGCAGTCCGTGGCCAACAAGGCCGCTTACGTGCGTTCAAACGACCTGCGGGGCATGATGGTTTGGGAACTGAGCTATGATGACGATGTTCACACGCTGTTGCGCGCTGTCTTCGGCACCCTCTCGCCCCAGTGACAAACAAAAAGAGACACACACGAGAAACGTGTGTGTCTCGCAGTAACGAATTGTGATGACTAAATACGTTCAGGTTGCGGCTTCGCGCTACGGTTCAACGCCTGCGCTGCCCACCCGAACAGGGGAATATGCTTAACAATTACGGACCCCAGCAAAATTGTCACCGGGATAGCCATCAGCACGTAAAATGCCAGCAAAAGCGGAATGATCCCCCAGAGCAATGCACCCAAGATGTCCGCAAGCAAGTTAGCCATGTCACCCTAATTCCTATCTAAATTTGGCGCTACCGAAATTCACAAGCGCTTTCATCGAACCCTCCTTGCTGGAAACTACCCGTCTTTAGCGGGTGGAGGAAAGCATGGT
>JAADYY010000730.1 GCA_010092805.1 Chloroflexota bacterium
ATCCGCGTGGATATGAGCGAGTACCGCGAGCAGCACACCGTCAGCCGCTTGTTCGGCGCGCCTCCGGGCTATGTCGGCTACGAGGAGGGCGGCCAGCTCACCGAAGAGGTGCGGCGGCGTCCAAACCGCGTGGTGCTGTTCGACGAGATCGAAAAGGCGCACCCGGATGTGTGGAACGCACTGCTGCAGATCCTCGAAGATGGCCGCCTGACCGACGGACATGGCCGCGTCGTCGATTTCAGCAACACCGTCGTGATCATGACGAGCAACCTGGGCACCGAATACGCGCGCAAGGGCGGCGCGCTGGGCTTTGTGCAGCCCACCGACGAAGAAGCTATCGCCGACCACCAGAAGATCGAGCGGGCGATGCGCTCGACATTCCGCCCGGAATTCCTGAACCGCATCGACGAGATCATCATCTTCGAGCCGCTGACGCTGCCGCAGGTGGAGCAGATCGTCGATTTGCAGATGCGCGAGATCGCGGATCGGCTGGCGGAAAGCTACAACGTGGCGGTGCATCTGAGCGAACCGGCGCGCGCGTGGCTGGCCGAAAAGGGCTACGATCCGCAGTTTGGGGCGCGCCCGCTGCGGCGTGCGCTCCAGCGCTACGTGGAAAATGAACTGAGCGCGATGCTGCTGCGCGGCGGCCTCGTCAACGGCGACCTGATCGTGATTGACGCGGACGACGCGGCGGACAAGCTGACTTTTGAGCGGCACGCCAACGCCAGCGATGATTACGCCGGGCTGCGGCAGGACAGCTACGTCGAAGAGGATCAAAACACGGAGCTGTAGGGCGCTCGGCAGCGAGCAACGCAGCAGATCAGATGGCCTCGGCGCAAGCCGGGGCCATTTTGCGTTCGCTAGGTCGCGCCACCCAACCTCCCGCTGACGGCTGTGCGCGCGTTTTTCGGCAAATTGGCCCTTGCACCTGACGTAACGTCAGCCCTTATACTCACTGTCAGGCGGGCGATCAACCGAACAGGCAGAGGCAGCGGAGATCAGGCGGATGCAAACGTATCAAGTGCAGGAATTTGCGGCGCGGGCAGGAGTCACGGTGCGCACGCTGCGTTACTACGATCAAATGGGGCTGCTGACGCCCGTGCGCGACGATCACAGCAACCATCGTCACTATCAGGACGATGATCTGCTGCGGCTCCAGCAAATCCTGACGCTGAAAGCGTTGGGCTTCTCGCTGGCAGAGATCAAGAATCTGCTGGACAGCCCCAGCTACGATATTCGGCGGGCGCTGCGGGCGCAGCAAGCCGTGATCGACGCGCAGATCGAGCGGTTGCAGCGGGCGGCGCAGGCGCTTGAGGAAACCCTGGCCCTGATCGGCACGACGCAAGGGTTGGACTGGACGCATGTCACCACGCTGATCCGCATCGTGAGCGCCAAAGGCAAAGACGACAAAGACGAATGGCTGCGCCGCTACTTCAGCGACGAACAGCTCGAACAGCTCAGTGCGCGGGCCGTGCCGCCAGAGACGATCCGCGCGGGGGAGCAGGCGTGGATGGATCTGATCGCGGCGTTTCGGGCCGTCCGCGACCGCGCCCCCGGCGACCCGGCAGTGCAGGCGCTCGCGGCGCAGATGGCCGGGCTGATCGCGCAGTTCACCGGGGGCGATCCGGCGCTGCGGGCGTCGCTCGAAGCGATGTACGCCGACCCGGAGCAAATCCCAGCGCACTACCGCCTGGCCGACGCCGACCTGTATCGATTGATGGACGCCGCCTTTCGCATCTACGAACAGACGAATCAAGACGGGAGCGCTGCATCATGAAATTCGAGATTATCGATACACACGCCATCTATCAGCGGCTGCTGGCGACCGAGGACGCCGCCGCCCGTGAAGCCCGCTTCACCGATGCGCTGGTGACGCCGTTCACTGGGCTGGTCAACATCATGGGCGGGGGCGACGGCCTGACGACGTTCAAGGGGTGGGGCATGTCACCGGATCAGTTTGCGGGCGATGCGCGGGCGCTGATGACGGACATCATCGACGCACTGGCCGCGCACGACGCCTGGACTCAGGCTGCCGCCGCGCTCGATGAGGGTTGGGCGGCATTCGCCAAGTACGCCGACCGGATTCCACGCATTCCAGTGGAACACATCGTCTTCGCGCTGGTGATCGCGGACATGCGCGCGTTCCCGGCGGGCCAGCGCTACGCGGGCTTCGGCGCGATTCCCGGCTACATCATGACGAGCTATGGGGAGAGCGACCCGGCCAGTATCGCCCACATCAAGGGGGCGACGGCGCACGAACTGCACCACAACATCCTGGCGAGCGTGTCACCGGAACGGTCGATGATCGCGGCGGTGGGCAATTACATTGTGGCGGAGGGGTTGGCCGAATCGTTTGCCCGCGAACGCTACGGCGACGAAGTCGTTGGCTACTACGTGACCGCATTCGACGAAGCGCGGTTGGACGAAACCCGCGCCCTGATCGGCGGCGCGCTGGATATAAGCGACTTCGGCGCGATTCGCGGCTACATCTTCGGCGACAGCATCGCCGAACAGTTCGGCCTCCCCAAGCAGGGCATCCCGGCGTATGCGGGCTATGCCATCGGCTACAAGGTCGTGCAGCAGTACCTGGCGCGCACCGGGCAGACAGTCGTGGAAGCGACGTTCGTCCCAGCAGATCAGATCATCGCCGAGTCGGGCTTCTTCGCCTAA
>JAADYY010000731.1 GCA_010092805.1 Chloroflexota bacterium
CGGCAAGGTTTAGAAAGTCTCATGTGATTGCACCGGGCTTGTCTGCTAGAATGAGCATTGTTGAAACATAAGGTCGAAACATCCTCTTTATCACAAGCTGCTTGGGGAACTATGACGACGCTTGACAACCGTTCGATGATTGATCGCAAGCCTGCCACCGCGCACGATAACCCGCTGGAGACCCCCATTGTGGAGACGGTGGAACCGACACCAACAGCCACAGAGCAGAGCGACACCCGCCCCCCGCAGATGGGGTGGTTGGCGCGGCTGCTGTTGGCTGGCATCAATCTGTATGCGTTGCTGATGATCGTCTATGTGGTGGCGCGCGTGACGTTGGGCGAGCGCTGGATCTTCATCGCGCTGCTCAACAGCCTGACGCCGCCTGTGATCCTGCCTGCGGCGGTGCTGTTCGTGATCATGCTGCTGCTGCGCCGCTGGCGGCAGGTGATTTATTTGGCCCCGGCGATGGCGCTGTTCCTGCTGATGTACGGTGGGCTGCTGGTGCCGCGCTCGGCGGCGGCACCGCAAGATGCCCCCCGCCTGTCGGTGCTCAGCTACAATTTGGCGGCGCAGACGCGCGATTTCGAGCCGATGCTCGGCGCGATCCGCGCGGCGGACACTGATGTCATTGTGCTGCAAGAACTGACGCTGCCTGCCGCCGGGCGTCTCGTCTCGGCGTTGGGCGCACGCTACCCGTATCAGTTCCTGACGCCGCGCGGCGTCTCGTTGGAAGGGGCGGGGGTCTTCAGCCGCTATCCCATCGTGGCCGAATCGTCGTGGATGTATTCGTTTGTGGCGCAGCGCATCGAGATCATGATCGTTGATCCGGCGGGTTATGAAGACGGCAGCGCCACAGGCCCGGTGGTCACGCTGTACAACGCGCACCCGCTCCCGCCGCAGCTCGCCGGGGGCTATAATGCCAGCATCCGCAGCGCCGAAATCGTGGAGCTGTTGGGGCGCGCGTTGCAGGAAGAACAGCCCACGCTGCTGGTCGGTGATTTCAACATGACCGACCAATCCGACGATTACGCCCGGACGACGCGGTTCTTCAAGGATGCGTTCCGCGAGATCGGTTGGGGCTTTGGGACGACGTACCCGGCGTTCGCTGCCATGCCGCGTTTTCAAGGGAGCGCGCTGCAACCGTTGGCCGCTGCGGTGCCGCCGCTCATTCGCATTGATTACGTCTTCACGAGCCGTCATTGGCGCAGCCTGCGCGCTGATGTGTTGACCGACTCTGGCGGTTCGGATCACTACCCGCTGCGGGTCGAGTTGGCGCTGATGGACACGGGCGACGCCGCCGCCGAATAGCCGCACGCCGCAACCATAAATAACACGGCGCAATCCCCCGGCTTGAGCGGCGGGTGCATTCGGCAATCGGGGCGAATGCACCCTGAGCGGCCACCTGCTACGCCTGACGTTCAACCAGTGTTAAAATGGGGCCAACGAGATCCAACAGGGGGATCGCTGATGTTGTTGACACGCTGGGTACTCGCGGGTGCGGCTGGGATAAGCGTGGTTGGGCTGCTGCTGGTGAGCGGGGCGCGCTGGATTGGTGCGCAGTGGCGCGACTCGCACGAGATCGCGTTCGTCTCCTACGAAAACATCTACCCGGACATCTACATCACCGATACCGCCAACGGCGTTACCCTCCAACTCACCGATCATGAAGGGTATGACAGCGCGCCGGTATGGTCGCCGGACGGGCGCTGGTTGGCGTTCATTTCGGATCGTGAGGGGGATTTCAGCGCGTATGTGATGGACGCCGCCGGGGGCGACCCGCGCCGCGTGACCCCCGCCGACCGGGACTTCGCCGCGCCGCGCTGGTCGCGCGATGGGCAGCGGCTGCTGGTGTTTGCGCTCGATGAAGCGCCGGGCGTGATGTACGCCGTCCACCCGGACGGCAGCGACTGGCAGCAGGTCACCCAGGCGTTTGGCGAACCGATCACCGGGATCGTCATGGATGTGGGCGTGGAGCCGGGGCAGATTCACAGCACGATCTCACCAGATGGGCGCTGGACGCTGTTCCTCACCTACCGCGATCAAGGGTGGGGGCTGTACATCACCGACACCGACCGCGCCAACGCCCGGCTGCTGTCGCTGGTGGGGCGCTACTCCGAGCCGCCGGTGTGGTCGCCCGACGGCGACCGGGTGGCCTACATCTCCTTCACAGCGGGCCGCCCAGACCTGTACAGCATTGGCGTCAACCCGGATGGCAGCGGCGGCGCGGTGCAGCGCCTCACCGATACGCGCGCCATCGATTCGGCACCGTCGTGGCGTCCATGAGCGGTGACGGCTAACCTTTTTGGTTAAATGGCTGGCGAGGCACTATAATTTGAGGCAGTAATCGGCCATTCAATCTCGCTAAGTTCAATCTCGCTAAGTTCAATCTCGCTAAGGAGCGACAATATGACGCAAGAACCCGAACGGACAATCAAAACCTGGCGGCGCAGCACCCGCAACCCATCGTTCTGGTTGATCACAATCGTCACGCTGGGCCTGTACGTGGTGTTGGTGTGGCAGCACAACGACATTACGCTAACCACCCGCCGCGTCACACAGCGCCGGGGCAACATCCTCACCTCAAATGAAACTTCCATCAGCCTGCCCAACGTCACCGATGTCAATGTCAACCGTTCGGCGCTGGGCAAGCTGCTCGGCTACGGCGACATCAGCATTCAGTCGGCGGGGTCGTCGGCGGCAGAGGTGCAGTTCGTCGCTGTCGCCAACCCGACGCAAATCCGCGAAGCCATCTTCGACCTGCGCGATGGCCGCCTGGACGAAGAACGTCTGTGACACTTTGCTACGGCTAAAGCCATACAGCTTCTTGGGCACGCGCGGCGCAACCGCCCACGTTATGCCCAACGGGTGTGTCCCACCCGGTACGTTTCACAATGTTGATCGCTGCGTTGTGATCGCGGTCTAACGATAGACCGCAGTCGCACACCACCCAACGATCAGCCAGGGTGAGCTGTGCAAACATCGTTCCACAATTCGAGCCGGACTTGGACGGGTATGCGGGATCGACAGCGGCGACCACGCGCCCGGCACTTTCAGCCTGGTACGCGCGGCACTGCCCAAACATCGCCCAGCCGCTGTCCAGACTACTTGTGCTCAAGTGACGGTTGC
>JAADYY010000732.1 GCA_010092805.1 Chloroflexota bacterium
CAGGTGTTTGAGGGCGTTCTGTGCTGCGCCGCTCATGGTCACGGTGAAGCGCAGCACATCCGGCGCGCCGAAATCTGCCCCGTCAGCGACGGTATAGCCTGCTTCGCTCAGCTTTGCGCTGATCTGCGCTTTGTCGGCGAGGGCGCGCGCCGCGAACACCGTCGCCGCACCACCCGTCAGGGGTTCAAGCTTAGCACCCGCCGCAAGATCGACGAGTGCAGCACGCTGCTGAGTCAGCGTTTGCAGATGGGTAGGGTGGGCTTCGGCGAAAATCTGGCTCGCTTCGAGCGCGGCGTACTGCGACGGCGTGCTGGTGCAGATCGCCATGATCTGCTTCTGCGACTGCATCGGCGGAATCCAATCGGTGGGCGCGGCAATATAGCCGATGAACCAGCTTGCCAGCCCCATACCCGGCCACGCCTCGCCGATGGCGGCGGTACGATTGGCGGCGTCCGTTTGGGCGGTGAGCGATGTGTAGGTATCGGCGGGCAACCACGCGGACAAGCCCTGATCCCAGATGACCGAAGCGTCGTAGCTGGCGATTAGCTCGGCGATTTCGGCGACGGCTGCTGCGGTGAAGGTTGCGCCAGTCAACCGTGATGGCGACTCCAGATAGATCAGGCGGCTGCCAGCTTCGAGCACAGTGCGCACGCCGTTCGGCGTCGGCAGCAGCCCGTTATCCGGGTCGACGGTGATTGTGTCGATGGGCATGGGGCGGACGCCGAGCGCTTTGCGCGCGCCAGGGTGAATCACGGTGGGCAGTGCAATCCGCTCGAACTCCTGACCAATCAGTTGGATGGTCAGGAAGCGGGCCTCTTGCATCCCGGCGGTGACCAGCAGGTTGTCCGGCGCGTAATTGGCCTTAGTTGTCGCGTTCAGGTGTGCGGCCAGCGCTTCCCGCAGCGGGGGGATGCCAGGCACCTCAACGTAATGGGTCTGCCCGGCTTCAAGCGCCGTAATGGTGCTGTCGATCATCCGCTCATCCAGCGGTGACTGAAAATCGTCGGCGCTGAGATCGTGGGGGCCGCGCATCATCAGCGGCGGTTGAAGCGCATTGAGCAGCTTGTTATCGGCGTGCTGTTGAAGCACTGCCGCTTTGGTCGACGATGGCATCGTACTGCACCTCCTCCGTAAAAGACTGCGCACAGGCTGCGCACGTGGAATTCAAATCAGAAACTGTCAGTATTGTGTGCCCACCGACAGCGGATCAGACGATTGTTCGTATCGATTGCTGTGCCGACTGTTGATTGTCGACAATTATAGTGGCGACTGAGCAATTGTCAAAAAGTCAAGCCAAGAATCGGTTAAATCGCCGTGATCGCTAGCGTGCAGACCAGCGGCCCAATGGATTGCACCCACCATGTAAAATAGAAGGCAGCGATCAAGATGACACGAAAGACAGACGATGCACATTCGAGGCAATTCTGCGATTCGACCACCCCTTGGCGCTCAGCGCGTGGGTGACGTGGCCCAATTCTGTGTATGGGCACCTGCTGCCCAGCGTGTAGACCTGAAGCTCGTCGATCAACAGCGCGATGCCCCCATGCAACGCACTGCGGATGGCTATTTCGTCTGCACTATTGAGCGGATCAGTGCGGGCGAACGCTACCTGTATCGCTTGGATGGCGAGAAGGAACGGCCCGATCCGGCGTCGCGCAGCCAACCGGAGGGCGTACACGGGCCGTCACAGGTCATCGACGCGAATTTTGCGTGGACGGATGCCGGCTGGCTGCCGCCGAGTCGGCGCAACAGCGTGATGTATGAACTGCATGTGGGCACGTTCACGCCGGAAGGGACGTTTGAAGCCATCATCCCGATGATCCCGTACTTGAAGGATCTCGGCGTCACGACATTGCAGTTGATGCCCATCGCACAGTTTCCGGGTGCGCGCAATTGGGGCTACGATGGCGTGCAGCTTTACGCCCCGCATCACGATTACGGCGGTGCGGTCGGCCTCAAGCGGCTGATCAATGCGTGTCACGAGAACAGGCTGGCGGTCTTTCTGGATGCGGTGTATAACCATCTAGGGCCGGAGGGAAACTATCTCTGGGATTATGGCCCCTACTTCACTGACCGTTACCATTCGCCCTGGGGCGAAAGCCTCAATTTTGACGGGCCGCACAGCGATCACGTTCGTCGCTTTTTCATCGAGAATGCCATCTACTGGCTAGATGAATATCACGTGGACGGGTTGCGGCTGGACGCGACTCACGCGCTGGTCGATTTTTCCGCCGTAACATTTCTAGAGGCGCTGGCCGCCGAGGTGGATGATTGGGCACAGCGGCACAACCGCCACGTCATGCTGATCGCCGAGAACGACCGCAGCGACCGCCGGCTCACGCTGTCCCGCGATGCCAACGGCTATGGTCTGGCTGGGCAGTGGCTTGATGATCTGCATCATGTGCTGCACGTCGCACTGACGGGCGAAAGCGATGGCTATTACGCCGATTACCAGGATTTCGCGCTGCTGCCGAAAGTGCTGCGCGAGGGCTTCTCCTATTCGGGGCAGTATTCACCTGCCCGCCAACGCCGGCACGGCACCTCCGGGCATGACCTCCCGGCTGATCGCTTCGTCGTGGCGACACAAACCCACGATCAGGTGGGCAATCGGATGCTGGGCGAGCGCCTGACTCAGCTCACAACATTTGACGGTCTCAAGCTGGCGGCGGCGCTGCTGACGTGCTCGCCGTATGTGCCGTTGATCTTCATGGGTGAGGAATACGGCGAGACCGCACCATTCCAGTATTTTGTCTCGCACGGCGATCCGAACCTGATCGAGGCGGTGCGCCGGGGCCGTGCCGAAGAGTTCGCGGCGTTTGATTGGCAGGGGACGCCGCCTGATCCGCAGGCGGAGGCGACATTCGCGCGCTGCAAGCTGGATCAGACGCTGCGTGAGTCCGGTCACCATGCGCTGCTGCACACCATGTACAAGGATTTGCTGGCGCTGCGCCGGTCGCACGCTGCGCTGACCAACCCAGATCGTGCGGAAACTCAGGTGTTCACTGCAAGTGAGGCGCGGATCATTTGCTTGGAGCGGCAGGATGGCCCGGCGGCGCTGCGGATCTTCATGAACTTCGACCGTGAAGCTGCTGCGACATTGCACGTATCCAATTCGGATGTGGGGTGGCGTAAGCTGCGCGACGCGAACGCACCTGAATGGTGCCTGGATGCGCCTGCTCACCCACCCGCGCCGGATAGTTTCGCACCCGGCCAACCGCACACCGTGACGCTACCGCCGCTGGCGTTTGTCATCTACGAACGGATCTAAACACATCACCTCATCGCTAACGCACGTACACGCGGACAACCGCGTATGCCCGCTGTTGAAGTAGAACAGGAGTCCAATGATGGTCTTAGAGTTAGATGCCCTCAATGAGGTCCTGGATGAGTTGATGCAGCCGCCGCGCATCCCGCGCGCGACGTACCGCATTCAATTCAGCCCCAATTTCACATTTCAAGACGCGCTGGCCCTCGTCGATTATCTCGATATGCTGGGTGCCAGCGATTTGTACGCCTCACCGCTGTTCAAGCCGCGCCCCGGCAGCACACACGGCTATGACACGGTCGATTACAATCAATTCAACCCGGCGCTGGGCACAGAGGGTGATTTCGATGCGCTGGCCGAAGCGTTGAAAGCGCGGGGGATGGGGGTGCTGCTGGACGTGGTGCCCAATCATATGGGCGTGAGCACCGAAAACCTCTGGTGGACGGATATTCTGAAGCAAGGGCCGTCGTCAGAATACGCTTACTACTTTGATGTTGCCTGGCGACCGCACAATCGCGCGCTCGACGACCGGGTGCTGCTGCCCATTCTGGGCGATCACTATGGCCGGGTGCTGGAAGCAGGTGAGATCAATCTGGTCTACTGGCACGGCGATTTCTACCTGCATTACTACGAGCATCAATTCCCCGTCACACCCGATGCCTATGGCAAGATTCTGACGTTGGCGCGCGACGCAATGCCGGAACTGCACCCGTCTGAGGCGTGGGTGATGACAGAACTCGCCAGCATCATTCACTCGCTGAACTACCTGCCTTCGTACCACACGTACGACGAAGAAGCACGCACCACCCGGCGGCGCGAGCAGTTGATCGTGCGCTGGCGGGTGCTCGGCCTGTTTGATCAAAGCGAGGTGTTCCGCAACACGCTTCAGGCCACACTGGATACCATCAACGGCGATCCTGAAGATCCAACGAGTTTCGATGTGCTCGATGATCTGCTCGACCAGCAGCCGTATCGGTTGGCGTATTGGCGTGTGGCACGCGACGAGATCAACTACCGTCGCTTTTTCGACATCAATGACTTAGCAGCCGTGCGCATCGAGGACGAGCGTGTCTTTAATGATGTGAACCGGCTGGCGCTGCGGTTGCTGGCCCAGGGCAAAGTGATCGGGTTGCGCGTCGATCACCCGGATGGATTGTGGGATCCAGAGGCGTATTTCTGGCGGCTCCAGCAGGGCTATCTGCGGGCGGCGGTCGCCGAACGGCTGGGCGCGGATGCCGAAAACGCGCCGCTGGTGGACGCACGGCTGGAAATGCTGCACCAATCCGGGCCGGAACTGGCGGAGTGGCTGGTCTATGTGCTGGTGGAAAAGATTCTCTCGAGCACCGAGCCGATGCCCAATTCCTGGGCCGTTTACGGCACCACCGGCTATGACTTCATGTATACGGTCAACAACCTGTTTGTTGACCCGGCGAAGGAAAGCGCCATTGACGCGGTGTACACCGAATTCATCGGGGAAGTCGTCGATTTCACCCGACTCACGGATTACACCAAAAAACTGGTGATGACCCAATCGCTGACCAGCGAGATCGATGCGCGCAGCGCGGAACTTGCCCGGATCGTAGAGAACAATCGACGTTACCGGGATTATACACAGAACAGCCTCGCGTTTGGACTCAGCGAACTGATCGCGGCGCTGGAAATTTACCGGACGTACATCACTGGGCCGGGCGATGTGAGCGAACGTGACCGGATGTATATCGAAGCGGCTGCCGAACGCGCCAAGAACCGCAATCCCATGATTCCCGGCAGTCTGTTCGATTTCCTGCGCGATATCTTGCTGATGCAGAACTTCCAGGAGTTTTCCGAAGATCAGCGTGCATCGCTGCGTGAATTCGTGATGAAATTCCAGCAGATCACTGGCCCGGTGATGGCGAAGAGTGTCGAAGACACCGCGTTCTACATCTATAACCGGCTGTCTTCGCTCAACGAAGTGGGCGGTCACCCTGATCATTTTGGTACGGATGTGGCGAGCTTTCATCAACACAATCTGGAGAAGCTGTATCCACACACGATGCTCTCGACCTCGACGCACGACACCAAGCGCAGCGAGGATGTGCGGGCACGCATCAATGTGCTGGCGGAAATGCCGGAGCAGTGGGGGCAAATGCTCACGGCTTGGGCTGCGATCAATGCAAATGCACGCACCCCCGTTGATGACATCATTGCACCGGCCCGCAACGATGAATATCTCCTCTATCAAACGCTGATCGGCGTGTACGACGCCGGGGCAGATGAAGATGGCTCGTTGCAGCAGCGTGTGATCACCTACATGCACAAGGCGATCAATGAGGCGAAAACCCACAGCAACTGGGTGAACCCCAATGAACCCTATGCGCAGGCCATCACCGATTTTGTCGAGCGGATTTGGGTGAACCCGGATTTCCGCGAGTCATTTGATCCGTTCCAGCAGCGGGTTGCGTACTTCGGGTGGTTCAATGCCCTTTCGCAGACACTGCTCAAGCTGACCAGCCCCGGCGTGCCAGACATTTATCAGGGCAATGAGGTGTGGGATTACAGCCTGGTTGACCCAGATAACCGCCGCCCCATCGATTTCGAGCATCGCCGCGCACTTTTGGAGCAACTGCGCGCGGATGAGGCGCAGGATCGCCTGCATCTGGCGCAAA
>JAADYY010000733.1 GCA_010092805.1 Chloroflexota bacterium
AGCAGGGGCGAAAACGGCTTTTGAAGTCCCTCGCCTAGCCGCAAAGCGGCGGTTGGGAGCGGGATTGAGGGTGAGGGCCTGATTCGCCAACAACATCTGACCAGTTCACAACTTCGTGGGTGTGCCATTCAGCCCTTGCTTGCCAAGTCCTTGCCTTGTTGAGATACACATCAGTCGATGTCAACCTCGGCAGCGCCTGTGAGTTGCCGCCATCCGCACGCTTGCCCCACGCTCATCGACGCCTTAACTACCCTCGGCACGCCGTAATCTCCCCGTAAGTAATGCAAGCGACCATGACCGCGTCTGAGCGCTGGACTCAGAACGCTCGTTACAGTTTTGGGAGATTCTCAAAGACGATGCCGAAGTTTTTGCTGATTGTTGTGACCCTGTTCGCGCTGGTGCTGGCCGCCTGCGCTCCGAGCACCGCGCCCACCGTCACTGAAGCCACCACCGCACCACAGCCCACCGCCGCCGAACCGACCGCCATCGCTGCCGTGCAAGCCGATACCGGTCAGGTGATCCAGGCCCCGCCGCTGAACCCGACCGCCACCACCGCAGATCGCCCAGCCTGGCAGACGCTGCCGCTGACCAACGCCCGCACCGGGGAAACCTTCACGCTGGCGGATTTCGCCGGGCGCACCGTTTCGGTGGAGCCGATGGCGACCTGGTGCACCAACTGCCGTGCGCAGCAGCAGCGCGTCCGCGATGTGGTGCCGCAGTTCAGCAGCGATGAGGTCGTCTTCCTGTCGCTGAGCGTCGAAGGCAACGTCCCCGACGCTCAGCTGGCCGAATATGCCGACCGTGCAGGCTTCAACTGGCTGTTTGCCGTCGCCACCCCAGACATGATCCGCGCGCTGGTTGACGAGTTTGGCCGCGCGGTCACCAGCCCGCCCTCGACGCCGCACTTCTACATCGCGCCGGACGGCAGCTTCAGCGCGCTGACGATCGGCCCCAAGAGCGTCGATCAGTTGGCGGCAGACATCCGCGCCGCGAGCGGAGCCTAAGCCGATGAGCGATCTGCTGCTGGCTTTTAGCTTGGGCAACGCCGCGATTCTCACCAACGCCTGTATGCTGCCGCTCTACCCCGGCCTGATCGCGTTTCTGGCCGGGAACGCGCAGAACGAACGCACCCGCCGCGCCACACGCTGGCTGGGGCTGCTGGTGCTGGCGGGCATCCTCACGATGATGATCGCCATTGGGCTGGTGCTCTACCTGCTGGAGCAGTCGTTTGGCGGCGTGCTGCAATTCGTGCTGCCCGTCATCTACGCCATCGTGATTCTGTTTGGCGTGATGCTGCTGTTGGGCCGCAACCCGTTCGCGCGGCTCGCCACCGCCCAGACACCCATGTTGCGCAATCCGTACGGCGCGGCGTATGTCTATGGGCTGCTGTTTGGCCCCATGACGCTGCCCTGCACCGGCCCGATCATCACGACGGCGTTTCTGGTGAGCGCGGGCGACGGCGGCGCGCTGGCCTTCGAGCTGCTGTACTTCGTGTTCTTCGGGCTGGGCTTCGGCTGGCCGCTGGTGATCTTGCCGCTGGTGGCAGCCCCGGCGCAGCGCCATTTCGTCGGCTGGCTCACGCGCAATCACCTGCTGCTCAACCGTGCGTCGGGGATTCTGCTGGTGGCCGTCGGCGTGTTCGGCATCCTCACCGAACTGCTGCCCGTCTACGTGCCCAGCGTCGTGATCGAGACGGGGGGCTGGGTCGTCTACTGGCTGGCCGTCGCCGTGATCATCGCGGTGACGAGCGTCGTCACCTACCGCGCGGCCAATCCCCCGGCCCCGCGTGACCAGCAGAGCACCGAGTCGACCGCCGCGTAACCCGTTCACTGCATCGCATTCTCGCTGGCCCATGCAGATCGCACCGCATGGGCCGCCTGCTTTCTCCGCAGTAACTTCCTTGCAGCAACTACCTTGCAGTAACTACCTTGCAGCGGCTTCCTTGCAGCAGCTCACTGCTCGGCGCGGCCCAGCACCGCCTCACCCGTCTGCCCGTTGATCAGGGCGGGGCGCACGTCGCCGTCGCGCTCGTAAAGCGTCACCAGCCACACGGGCAGCAGCACCAGCCGAAAACTCATCTGCTGCACCATGCTGTAGACATGCTCTTGATGGCGGCGGCTGGCGTTTTCGGAATAGCGCTCTCGCATCCGTTCGGCGATCAGCCCGCGTGCTTGCAGCGACGCCGCATCGAAGTCGAGGTCATACAGCGCGGCGGGGTGACGTGCCAGCAGTCGCGGCGCGTAATTGACCAACCCGCTCAGATCGTAGTTGCCGAGGCGGGCGGTCAGCGCTGACGGCGGCGACGACTGCATCGCGCACACCGCCACATCCAGCACGCCGTCCTGAAAGCGCTCGTGCTGGTACGGGTTGATGTCGCGCTGCCGCTCGCCGCTGGGCGTGATCTCGACGGTCGTGCGGGTGACTTCAACCACGCCGTCGAACAACCAGAACGGCAGATACACCCCCTCAATTGCCGCGCGCGCGACCCGATTATCCCGCAGCAGCCCGGCCAACCGCTCGCTGAGGCCGCGCAGCCGTTCACGGATGATGTCTTTGGCGGCGTCTTCGCTCACGCGGAAGGGCAGCAGCGCCGCCGGCTGCTCGAACGAGCCGAGTGCGTCCTTCGTGATCACCTGGTTTGTGCCGCAGAACGGTCACACCGCCGACAGCTTCACCGCCGGGATGGTGCGTTCGGCGCTGCACTGTGTGCAATGCAGCAGCCGCTCGCCGATCACCCACTTAACGGGCTGGGCCTTGCGTTCCAGCAGCGCCACCCCCAGCGTATCGGCGCGGGCGTCGTCGCGCGCTGGGAGGGGGCCAGCGTGCCCGCAGAAGCGACACTTTACACGCCCGTTCTGCTCATCGACGGTCAGGTGGCCGCCGCAGACCGGGCACAGCAGCGGCGTGGTCGCTGCCCCGACGGGCGTCTCAGTCGTGCGGATTTCCGGCGCTGCGTCCTGATCGGCGTGGGCGGCCTGCTCCGGCGTCAGCCGCCCATCCATGACCATCAGCAGGCGCAGCGCTTCGCTATGACCGGGATCATACGCGAGGATCGACTCGAGGTGATCGCGCTGCACCGCCGGGTCGTCGCTGATCTTGGCGATCCACAGGTGGGCGTCGGCGAAGTCTGGCTGAAAATCGGCGGCGCGCTGGAAGGATCGCAGCGCTTCGGCGGTGTTTTCGCGCCACAGCGCATCATGCCCGCTCTCGAACGCCGAGCGGGCGCGTGTCTCGACCGGGCCGCGTGTCGTGAGCGTCACGGGCGGGCGCGTGCCCTTCGCGCGGATGCGGGCCATCGCCGCCTCGAGCGACTCTTCCGGCTTGGGGATCGTGTGGCCGCAGTGTTTGCAGCGGTACAGCGCGCTGATCGTATCGACGGTCAGCGGGTGATCACATTTGGGGCAGGTTTCAGGGATTTTCTGTGCCATAGACATTTCAGAATTGCGATTTATATGAATTAGCGCCGTTGCGGACGATAATTTGCTGTATATTCAGGTTACGTGACAAAGCCTGATCTGGTCAATGCGGCGTCTGGCACGCAGCCCCGACCACCATCTCACGACCAACCCAGGAGTTTAGCTGATGAATCTTAACGATCTCGTGAACAGCCTTACGCGCACGCGCACCCTCACGGG
>JAADYY010000734.1 GCA_010092805.1 Chloroflexota bacterium
GGTCAACCTGACGATCCAGCAGTGGTCGCCGCTGTTCGATTCGTTCATCGTCTCGGCCAGCGCGCAGGAAGCGCCGGATATTCTGGCGATGCACCCGCAAGAGATGGCACAGTTCATCGTCCTGGGCCTGCTGGACCCGGTGGATGAGATCGTCGCCAACTCGGAGATCATCAACCCAGATGTCTACGTCGAACGTGCCTGGGAACTGCAATTCTACGAAGGCGCGATGTACGCCCTGCCGCTCGACTTTGCGACACATGGCGTGTTCTACAACGCGGATATGTTCGAAGCCGCTGGCATCGAAGACCTGCCGACCACCGGCGAGGAGTTCGTGGAAGCGGCCCGCCTGCTGACCCTCGACGAGAACGGCCTGAACCCCGGTGATGAGGGCTTCGATCCCGAAAATGTCGTGCAGTACGGCACCAACATGCACACGAATCACCACGCGTTCTTCCAGTGGTGGGCGCTGTACAACCAGCAGGGCGGCGAACTGATCTCGGCAGATGGCACCGAATGCGTCATGGACATTGACGCGGCTTCGGCGGCCTGGCAGTGGCTGCAAGACCTGGTTTACGTGCACGGCGTCGCGCCGCAGGGCCAGACCGACTACTCGCGTGACTTCTTCGATGGCCGCACCGCCATGCTGATCGACGGCCCCTGGCAGATGCCCGCGCTGGAACGCCTGGAAGCAGAAGTCGGCTTCAATTGGGGATCGTTCCGCTACCCGGTCGTCTTCGATGAATTCGCGGTGTGGGGCAGCGGCCACAACTTCACCCTGCCCACCTTCGCCGACCCGGAAAAGCGCGATGAAGCCATCGCTTTCCTGGAATGGCTGGCCGGCAACTCGGAAGCCTGGGTCGCCTCTGGGCAGATGCCCGTTGTCGTCGACATCATCGAGTCGGAGGAGTTCACCGCGCTGCCGGGCCGCCAGCCGTTCATGGACAGCCTGGTGGGCCAATCGCTCCTCCCGAACACACCCAGGTACAGCCAGATCTTCGCCTCCAACGCGCCGACCCCGATGATGATCATGGCGCAGAACATCATGCTGGAGCAGGCCGATGTGACCGCCGAAGTCCAGACGGCCTGCGATACCATCACGGGCATTCTGATCGTCCCGTAACCCCTGATGTACTCACCCGCTCACCCCGATCCGGTTTCGGGTTGGGGTGAGCATCCATCGATCCGCTCACTGACGGTGCCTTGAACGAGAAAAGAGCGAGAAGAGGCGATCATGCGAGTGCTACCCCGCACACGTCCCGTCCCGGCGAGCGTCGCTGCCCCACCGCGACGGCAATTCAACTGGACGCCGTATTTATTCATCCTGCCATATCTGATCTTTTTCGTCGCTTTCCGGTTCGGGCCGTCTATCGCCGGGTTGGGGATCGCCTTCACGAATTGGTCAGCCATCGGCACACCAGAGTGGATCGGCTGGCGCAATTTCGAGGTGTTCGGGCGCGACCCGCGTTTTCAGGCCGCGCTGGAAAACACCATCGTGTTCACCGCGATCACCGTGCCGCTGCTGATTGTGTTGGGGCTGGCGTTCGCCACCTTCCTCGATCAAAAGCGCCGGGGCCGGGACATCGGGCGGGTAGCGGTTTTCGTGCCCTACGTCGTGATGTCGACCGTCGTCGGCGTGCTGTGGACGTGGCTCCTGGATAAAGATTTCGGGCTGGTCAATGTTTACCTGGGCCGCGAGATCCCCTGGTTGGTGAGCCAGGATGTGGCGCTTTACGGGATCATCCTGGCGACGGTGTGGTGGAACGTGGGCTATAACATGGTGCTGTTCTTGGCCGGGCTGCAAGATATTCCGGCGGAGCTGTACGAAGCTGCCCGCATCGACGGGGCGAACGCCTGGAGTCAGTTCACGCGGGTGACTCTCCCGCTGCTGGCCCCCACGACGTTTCTGGTGCTGCTGCTGACGATCATCAATTCGTTTCAGGTCTTCGATCTGGTGTTTGTGATGACGGCGGGCGGCCCCGGCACCTCAACGCTGACGCTGGTGCAGTATGTGTATACCGTCGGCTTCCAGACGCGCAACTTCGGCTATGCGTCGGCGGTGGCGGTGGTGCTGTTCATCATCTTGATCGGTCTCGCTTTGATCCAAACACGCCTGTATCGTCGTGGCTATTCGGGAGTGGAGGCGTAAACATGAGCTTCTCCGATATACGGCAGCGCTACTTGCAACCGCTGATCTGGTACTTTCTGCTGGCGGTCCTGGTGATTCTGATGATGGCCCCGATAGGCTGGATGATCTCAACGTCGCTGAAGCCGGAAACCGAGATCGTCACCACCGAGATCAACTGGATTCCGCAGACCTTCACGCTGGAAAATTTCGAGCTGGCGCTGGATCGCTACCCGATTGGCCGCTGGATGCTCAACAGCGTGATCGTCTCGGTGGCGGCGACGGTGATCACCGTGTTCCTGGACGCGCTGGCCGGGTACGCCTTCGCGCGCATGACGTTCGCGGGGCGGAACATTCTGTTTTTCATCATCGTCTCGATGCTGTTCATCCCGATTCAGATCACGGTGATTCCGTTGTTTCTGGTGTTCTCACAGCTTGACCTGACGGATACGTACTGGGCGCTGATTCTGCCTGTGGGCGCGAACGTGACGGGCGTCTTCTTGATGCGGCAGTTTTTCCTGGGCATCCCCGGCGAACTCGAAGACGCGGCCCGCGTCGATGGCGCGACGGCGCTGCGCATCTGGTGGTCGGTGGTGATCCCGTTGGCGCGCCCGGCGCTGACGGCGGTGGCGATCATCACCTTCCTGACGACGTGGAACAGCTTCTTCTGGCCGCTGGTCGCCACGCGCACCGATGAAGTCCGCACGCTGCCCGTCGGCATGGCGCAGTTCTTGAGTTTGCGGCCCGGCATGGCGCAGAATACGCAAGCGCTCGGCCTCTCGATGGCCGGCGCGGTGCTGGCGGCGCTCCCGCCGATCATCGTGTTCATCTTTTTGCAGCGCAACTTCATCGAGGGCATCTCGCAAACCGGGCTGAAAGGCTGACGGCGCATGACGGATGATCTGCTGCGCTTTGACGACAAAGTTGTGCTCATCACCGGGGCCTCACGCGGGATCGGGCGGGCCTGTGCGCAGTTGTTCGCGGCGCGGGGCGCGCAGGTCGCGGTGCATTACGGCCAGAATGAGGCGGCGGCGCAGGCGACGCTCGACTCGCTGGACGGGGATGATCATCTGTTGGCGCAGGCTGATGTCGGCGACCCGGCGGCGGTCGAGCGGATGGTCGCGGCGGTTGTCGATCACTACGGACGGATCGATGTGCTGGTCAACAACGCCGGGATTCTCACGACGCACCCGCTGCCAGAGGTCGGCTACGCGGAGTGGCAGCGGCACTGGCGCGAGACGATCAACGTCAACCTGATCGGCGCGGCGAATGTGCTCTACTGCGTCGCCCACCAGATGATCAAGCAGGGGAGCGGCGGCCACATCGTCGGCATCTCGTCGCGGACGGCCTTCAAGGGCAAGCCGGACTCCCCGGCGTATGTCGCCAGCAAAGCCGGGCTGAACGCCATGAGCCAATCGCTGGCGCAGGCGCTGGGGCCGCACCACATCTATATCACGCTGGTCGCGCCCGGCGCGGTCGAGACCGATATGTCGCGCGCAGCCCTCGACAGCCCGGCGGGCGCGGCGATGCGCGCACAGAGTCCGCTCAATCGCGTCGCCACCGCCGAAGATGTCGCGCATACGGTGCTGTTTCTGGCGTCGCCACAGGCCGCCTTTCTGACCGGCACCATCGTCGATGTCAACGGCGCGTCGTATTTGCGCACCTAGCGATCATGACCACTTTACCCCTCCACGAACGGCTGCGCGGGATCGTCACTGTGCTCAACACGCCGTTCAGCGCCGACGACCAGATCGATCATGCAGCGCTGGCGGCGCACACCCGCCGCGCAGTCGATGCCGGGATCGCGGGGATTCTGTACCCGGCGATGGCGAGCGAGGTGCTGGCGCTCACCGAGACGGAGCGTGACGCCGCCGTGCAAACCGTGCTCGCAGCAGCAGACCGGCGGGTGACGGTGATCGGTGGGGCGTCGGCTGCTGAGTCGGCGGAGCGAGCGCGCCACGCTGCCCGGCTGACTGAACTCGGCTGCGACGGCGTGCTGGTGAGCATCCCTTATGAGTCGGACGCCGATTATACGGCAGCGGTGCGCGCGGTGGCGGCGGTGGAGCCGGGATTCCTGATGCTGCAAGATTGGGCATCTGGCGATTATGGGCTGCCCGTCCCGCTGATCGTGCGGCTGTTTGACGCGATCCCGGCGTTCCAGTCGCTGAAGATCGAGGTGGTGCCAGCGGGCGTCAAGTACAGCGAGGTGCTGCACGCCACCGATGGCCGCCTGCACATCGCGGGCGGCTGGGCCGTCATGCAGATGATTGAGGCGCTGGATCGCGGGGTGCATACGGTCATGCCGACGGCCATGCACCCCATCTACACGCACATCGACCGGCTGTATCGCGGCGGCGACCGTGAAGCGGCGCAGCGGCTGTTTCGGCGGGTGCTGCCGGTGCTGGCCTTCTCGAACCAACACCTCGATATTTCGATTCACTTCTTCAAGCGGCTGCTGTGGCGGCAGGGCATCTACCCCACGTCGAACGTCCGCGCGCCGGTGCTGCCGTTTGACGATCATCACGCGCGCAGCGCCGACGACCTCATCGATCTGGTGCTGGCGTTGGAAACCGAACTCGGCGCGTGACTCAACCCAAACTGGGCGGCGATGTAACAAACCCTCAACGAAATGTTAATGATCTTTCGGGCGAATCAGTCGCTGCTTGCGGCAGGATTGCACTATGATTATACTAAGCGGCAGCATGGGGTACGGGCTGGCAGCTTTGGCGAGCCAACCCCGCTGTTCGGGATCGGTTCACTATTGGCTGCAAATCGGCTGCAACAGGAGAAGATCGTTGGCGAAGTCACGTACTGAACAATTGGTCGAGCGTCTGCGCGACCTGCAAGCCAGTTCTGGAGATGTTGAAGCGGCGGCGGTCGTCAGCGTTGACGGTCTGAGCATTGCTTCCTCCCTGCCAGCGGGCATCGAAGAAGACCGCGTGAGCGCCATGTCCGCCGCGATGCTGTCGCTGGGTGAACGGATCTCGACCGAACTGGGGCGCGGGCAGCTTCAGCAGGTGTATGTTAAAGGGGAAAACGGCTACGTTATTCTCAACGCGGTGGGGGAAGAGGCCGTGCTCACGGTGTTGGCGCGCCAGGAAGCCCGGCTTGGCCTGATCTTCCTGGATGTAGCGCGCACCGTCCAGGATCTCGAGGGCCTCATTTAACAACGCCCGGCTAACAATGCCTAGATCGTTCAACCCATCTGCTCAAGCCACCGGTTCAAGCCACATGGTTAGGCAGCGTGCCGAAGCGTGGATACGGTTTGAGAAGCTTGAACACTAAGCTTTGACGGAAGCTAAGCTTTGACGGAAGCTGATGAAGCCTGAAGAAAGCGCCCGGCTGGTGACTCAACCTGATACCCAACTCAGTGGTTTGTATTACCCGAACCGGTTCGCCCGTCATCTGTATCTGGCGCTGGCCGGCGAAATCGGCGAGTCGGGGTTGAACGCGCTGTTGAGTGTGGTGCGCAACATGACGCCCCAGTATGCCGCCCACATCGATCAACTGCCGGTGGATAACCTCGACCGGGCCTATGATTTTGCGCTGCTTGCTGCGCTCAATCACGGCCTCGACCGGATGTATGGGCCGCGCGGTGGCCGCGGGATGGCGCTGCGGGTGGGGCAACGGTGGTTTCGGGGGGGGATGCAGTCGTTTGGCGCGTTGGCCGGGATGAGCCACCCGCAGGTGCGGGCGCTGCCCGAAGACGCCCGTGTGGCGTTGGCGCTGCGGTCGCTGGTCGAAATGTTCGCTCGCTTCAGCGATCAAGCGACACGCCTGGACGCTGCGGACGACGTACAGTACATTATTGTCGATCCCAGCCCGCTAGCCTGGGGGCAAACCACTGAGCGCCCGACGTGCCACCTGTTGGTGGGGGTGTTCGCGGCCTGCTTGGATGCGGTCGCGGGCCAGGGCCGCTATGTGGTGCGCGAAACCCAGTGCCGCGCCAGCGGAGCGCCGCTGTGCCGCTTCGAGATCACCCCGCAAACCCGCGCTTAGATCCCGTCGCACAGCCGTCGCCCATCAGCACAGACCGGGCGGGACGAAGCACACAGATCAAGACCAAAGGTCACGACAAGGATCACGATGGACAAGCCACGCATTTTGATTGTCGAAGATGATCTCGACCTGGCGGAGATGCTCAACGCCTATTTCAGCGTGCAGAATTACGACATCCTCACGGCGGCCTGGGGGCAGGAAGCGCTCACCATCAGCCGCCGCGAAGCGCTCAGTCTGATCATGCTGGATATTCGCCTGCCCGATATTGACGGCTATGATGTGTGCCGCCAACTGCGCAGCCAGCGCCGCACGCAGCATGTGCCCATCATCTTCCTGACGGAAAAACGCGACCGCGTCGATAAGCTGCAAGGGCTGGAACTGGGCGTGGTCGATTACATCACCAAGCCATTCGATATTCAGGAACTGCGGCTGCGGGTGCGCAATGCGCTCAACCGCGCCCGCCAACAATCCCTGATCAACCCGGTGACCGACCTGCCGGAATTGCAACTGCTTGAGGAGCGTTTTGAGGAAGTGTTGGCTGGCGATCAGCCCTGGTCGCTGCTGCTGCTGTCGATTCTGGGGTTGGGCGAGCTGCGCGCGGTGTATGGCTTTGTGGCCGCCGACGAGATGCTGCGCGCGCTCACGCTGATGGTGCGCAACGCCCTGCGCGAACTGGGCAACGAGAACGACTTTATGGGCCACCTGGAACCTGAGTCGATTGTGATCGTCACCACCACCGACCGCGTCGAAACGATCCGCGAGCGCATCCAGAAGCGCATCACCCAGTCGATTGAGCACTTCTACCGCCCGCAAGAGCGTGAAGCCCGCCAAACCGATTACCTGCGGTTGGAAATCGGCAATCTCGACCACACTAGTGGGCCGCATGAGTCGGTGGAGGCGCTGAAAAGCGCGCTTTCGGCCACCGTTTCGCCTCACGAAGCTGACAGCGAATAACCCCTCACCACCGATGGCAAACGCTCAGAGCAATCATGCGGAGCCTTGCTTAACTGCTCTGAGCCTGTTTATCGGCCATGCAAGTCTGGTGCGTGCCGCTCACGCGCACATGCGATTCGGCAGCGGGCACGCCGCTGAAACTGCGCGGGTCATACCAACGCTTGAAATGCTCCAGCCGTGTCCACACGTTCAGCCTGCCTTCCACCGGAACGATTGCGCCCACATCAGTATGTCAATCCATCGGTCGATCCATCGGTCGATCCATCGGTCGATCCATCGGTCGATCCATCGGTCAGGGTTGCCAGCACGCGGTCGACAAATTCGGCGGCGAGTCCGGTGTACTGCTTCGGGTCGAGCAGCGCATCCACCGCCGCCCTGTCAAGGTGGGCCGAGACTTCGGCGTCGGCTTTGAGCGCGTCGGCGAACGGCGTGCCCTGTTCATGGGCGCGCATGGCCACCGCGTACACGACATCATGCGCGGCTTGCCGCCCAATGTGCGCGCCGAGCGCAAACATCACCCGCTCGGAGAGGAGCAGGCCGCCGCTGATGTGCAGATTGCGCAGCATGGCCGCCGGGTACACATGCAGCCCACTGATCACGCGGGTGGTCAGGCCGAGCGCGCCGTGCGCCAGCACGCACAGTTCCGGCAGATACGCCCATTCCATTTGAAAGCTTGACCAATCGCGCTCGTGCTCGCCGAACATGGCGTCAACCGCTGTCGCGGCATGGGCGCGCGTCAGCCGGGCCAGCGTCAGGATCGCTTCGCACAGCATGGGGTTGCGCTTCTGCGGCATGGTGCTGCTGCCGACTTTGCCCAGTTCGAACGGCTCCTCGACTTCGCCAAACTCGATCTTTTGCAGGTCGATGATCTCGTGGGCGATCTTGCCGAGCGTCGCGGTGATCAGGCTGAGGGTGGTGGCGAATTCGGCGATGCTGTCGCGGGCGCTGTGCCAGGCGATGACCGGTTCGCCCAACCCCAACTCGATCATCAACTGCCGCTTGATCGCGTGGCCGTGCTCACGGACCCCGGCGAGGGTGCCGACCGCCCCGCCGAACTCCCCGACCAGCACGCGCGGTTTGCAATCGGCCAGCCGCGCTTGATGCCGCCGCAGCTCGTCGATCCACACCGCGACCTTGAACCCGAACGTGATCGGCAGCGCCTGCTGACCATGCGTGCGCCCGGCCATCGGCGTATCGCGGTGCGCCCGCGCCAGATCCGCCAGCGCAGCGATCAGATCGGCCAGCCCGGACTCGAACAGCGGGTACGCCTCTTTAATTTGCAGGATGATCGCGGTGTCCATCACATCCTGGGTCGTTGCGCCCCAGTGCACATAGCGCCCGGCCTCGCCCGCGCACCGCTCCGCAAGCTGCCAGATCACGGCGACGAGCGGATGCACGGTCGTATCGACGCCGCGCTTGATGGCGTCCGTGTCCATGTGATCGGCGCGGGCCTGCCGGGTGATCTCGGCGGCGGCTTCAGCGGGGATCACGCCGACGGTGGCCTCGGCGCGGGCGAGCGCGGCCTCGTAATCGAGCCACTTTTGCAACAGGTTCAGGTCGTCGAAGACGGCGCGCATCTGCGGCGAACCGAACAGATCGCGGAAGAACAGCGAGTCGATGACATGGGCGGGCATGGGGCAAATCCTCATCAGGGCGGTGGATCAGCGGGTGAGATCTTGCGCGGGACTCTACCCGACTCGTGCGACCCTGTCGAGCGGCACGCCGCCAGATGATCGGCTACAATCACGAGATAATCACGCACTGGCAAGGAGATCTACACAGATGGCAAGGAAATTTCTGGTCGGCGGCGAATGGCGGGCCAGCGACGAAACGCGCGACGTGGTGTTTCCATACGATGGCACCGTCGTCGATGCCGCGTACATGGCGAGCGCGCAGGATCTGGAGGATGCGGTGGTGGCGGCGCAGCGCGGCTTTGAGGTCACGCGCAAACTGCCGGTGCACCGCCGCGCCGAGATTCTGAGCCGGCTGTACCGCTTGCTGACTGAACGCTACGACGATCTGGTTGAGGCGCTGGTCATGGAGACGGGCAAGGCCAAGAAGATCGCACGGGGTGAAACCAGCCGCGCCTGCCAAACCGTCCTGATCGCCAGCGAGGAGGCCAAACGCATCTACGGCGAGATCATCGACCTGGACTGGACTCCGGCGGGCGAGAATCATCGCGGCTATGTGCGCCGCTTCCCGGTCGGGATCGTGCTGGGGATCACGCCGTTCAACTACCCGCTGAACCTCGCCTGCCACAAGATCGCCCCGGCGATTGCATCCGGCAATGCGATGATCATCAAGCCGCCGGAGATCGCGCCGCTGTCGTCGCTGCTGCTGGCCGAACTCGTGCTCGAAGCGGGCTACCCGCCGGAGGCGTTCAGCATGGTGCCCACGCCCGGCCCGCGCGCCGAACCGCTGGTCAGCGACGACCGGATCGCCATGCTCAGCTTCACAGGCAGCGACCGCGTCGGCTGGATGCTGAAGGGCAAAGCCGGGCGCAAACGGGTGGCGCTCGAACTCGGTGGCAACGCCCCGGCGATCATTCACGAAGACGCCGACCTCGACCTGGCGATCAGCAAGACGGTCAACGGCGGGTTCGCCAACGCCGGGCAGAACTGCATTTCCGTGCAGCGGATTCTGCTGCACCGCCCCATTTATGAAGACTTCTGCGACCGCTTTATCCCGGCGGTCGGCGCGCTGAAGATCGGCGACCCACGCGACGAGACGACCGACATCGGCCCGCTGATCAACGAAAAGGCGGCGCAGCGGGCGGCGGCCTGGGTCGATGAGGCGGTCGCCGAGGGCGCGCAGATCCTCACGGGGGGCGGGCAACCGACCGGATCACCCGCGACGATGCTCGCGCCAACGGTGCTGGCCGAGGTCACGCCGACGATGAAAGTGTGCGCGCAGGAGGTGTTCGCGCCCGTGATCACGCTGTCGCCGTATGAACGCTGGGACGACGCCATCGCCATCGCTAACGAATCGGATTTCGGGCTGCAAGCCGGAGTCTTCACCCGCGATTATGGCCGCATCATGGACGCTTGGGAGCGCATTGAGGCGGGCGGCGTGCTGATTAATGAGGTTTCCACCTTCCGCGTCGATCAGATGCCCTACGGCGGCGTCAAGGGGTCGGGGTTGGGCCGCGAGGGCATCCGCTACACCATCGAGGAGATGACCGAACGCCGCCTGCTGGTCGTCAACATGGCCTGAGCTTGCCACACTGTAATCAGTGGGGGGCGGCGGATTCCCAGGCCGCGAGCAGGCCGGGCAGATCGGCGTAGACGGCGTTGGGTTGAATGCGGCTCTCGTTGAGTTGGTCGCGGGTGGTGACGCCCGTGAGCACCAACACGGTTGGCATCCCCAGGTCGGCGGCCCCGGCGATGTCGGTGTTAATGCGGTCGCCGATCATCAACGTGTAGGCGGGGTCGGTGCCCATCACGCCCAGCGCCGCCTCGAACATCGGCGCGTGCGGCTTGCCCATCATCTGCGGCGAGCGGTCGGTGGCGGTTTGCAGCGCCGCCAGAATGCTGCCCGCGCCCGGCCAGAAGCCATCCGGGGTGGGGATGGTAGCGTCGCCGTTGGTGCCGATGAAATCCGCACCCGCCCGGATGATCTTCATGGTGCGGCGCAGCGTGGCATACGTCAGGTTGAAGTCGATGCCGCTGACGGCCACCTGTACCGCGTCCTCCGGCAGATCATCGGTGGCGAGGGTGAAGCCCGCCTCGCTGATCAGCGCTTTCAGCCCGTCGCCGCCCAGCACATGCACCACTGTCCCCGGCGTGTAGTGATCGCGCAGGTAGGCGACCGTCGCCGTCGCTGAGCTGACGATCTGCTCGTGCTTCACGCCGGGCACGCCCATGCGCTCCAGCTTGTGGACGTAATCGTCGGGGGTACGGCTGCTGTTGTTGGTCGCCAGCGTGTGCGGCAGATCACGGGCGCGCAGAAACGCGAAGATCTCGTGCAGGCCGGGCAGCGCTTGATCGCCGCGCCACAGCACCCCGTCCATATCCATGATCACGCCGCTGATTTCCGAGAAGTTGAATGCGGTGATAGTCAATCGAAATCGCTCCGTTGAGATTCTGCTGATGAGATTCTGCTGAGATGAGGTTATGCGTTTGGCCCGTTCCGCGTGATCGCGCCGAAGATACGCGCCAGCCCTTCGACGCGCACGCTGTCGAACGTATCGATCACGTGCAGCCGCGCCAGATCTTCGGGGATTTGGGCACCGTCACGGATGCGCACCGGAATAATGTGTTTGTTGCGCTCGCGGGCCTCGCTGAGTTCTTTTTGACACCACTCCGACTCCAGCGACTCGCGTGAGATCAAGAAGATGAAATGATCGCACGCCTCGATCTGCCGGACGATCTCGGCCCACCAATCGTCACCGCCGACCAGCTTGGCCGAGTCGTACCAGATGTCGTCGTAAGCAAAGCTGAGCAGATCGACGAGCCGCCGCCGGAGCCGCCGGGCGATGCGGCTGTAGCTGATGAAGATGCGTGCCATAACTGCGTGCTGATCCATGTTGAGGTAAGGCGAACCTACCATATTATAGCGGTTCTTGCCGCGAAAGCGGTCAAAATTTGCAAACATGGCATAATGACGCGCACAAGGACGCAATCGACTGGCAGATCACGGCGGCAGTGTCGCTACGTTTAACAATTCGATCAACGTTCATCAACTTAATTTTTGCTATGGTTTAACATCGGCTTGCTAA
>JAADYY010000735.1 GCA_010092805.1 Chloroflexota bacterium
ATTCAATGCTTGCGCGAAGTCCTCGAAGAGGTGGGCGAACAGGCGCTGGCCGAAGCGCTGCCCTGGCAGGATGCCCCCCCAACCACAACGCCGCCTGAGATTGACGCCACCAAACTGATCCAGCTTCATTCGATTGCGTTTCAACTGCTCAATGCCGCCGAGGAAAACGCGGTCGTTCAGTACCGCCGCCAGTTGGAATCGCAGGATCGGGTGGCCTATTTCTCCGGCCTCTGGAACCAGACGCTGCACTATCTCAAAGAAGAGGGCCTGACCGAAGAACAGGTACTCGATGTCCTGCCAAGCATTCGTGTCGAACCGGTGCTGACCGCGCACCCCACCGAAGCCAAGCGCTTTTCTGTCCTTGAGCAGCACCGCAACCTCTATTTGCTGCTGGTTCGGCTGGAAAACCAGGTTTACACGCCGCAGGAACAGCGCGATACGCGCAACGAGATCAAGGTCAGCCTGGAACGTCTGTGGCGCACGGGCGAAATCTACCTGGACAAGCCGGATGTGGCTTCTGAGGTGCGCAATGTCCTCTACTATCTGCGCAACGTCTTCCCAGATTTGATCGAAGCGCTCGACCGGCGGCTGCTGTTGGCCTGGATCGAAGCGGGGTTCGATCATCAGCGCCAGCCCGACCCGGATCATCTGCCGCGTCTATCGTTCGGCACCTGGGTCGGCGGCGACCGCGACGGCCATCCGCTCGTCACGGCAGCAGTCACCCAGCAGACTCTGCGGGCACTGCGCAGCGCCGCATCGGAACTGGTGCGCGAAAAACTGATTGCGCTGGCGCAGAAACTCAGCTTGTCGATCTGGTTGCAGACCACCCCGCCAGCCCTGCAAGAACGCATCACCACGCTCAGCGAAAAGCTCGGCGCGCTGGGGCAGGCAGCGCTGGATCGCAACCCGGACGAACCCTGGCGTCAGTACATCAATCTGATGATTGCGCAGCTCCCGGCAGCCCCATCAGAGGCTGACGCCGCCCCCGCGCTGACCTACCAGACGGCGGCGGAGCTGCTCCGTGAACTGCGCATCCTGCATGACTCGCTGCACAGTGTGGACGCAGCGCGTCTGGCCGCAGCCGATGTGCTGCCCGTCATCCGCGTCGTGCAGACGTTTGGCTTCCACCTCGCCACACTCGACATCCGGCAGAACAGCGGCTTCCACGATCTCGCCGTCGAGCAGTTGCTAAGGGCTTCGGGCATCGACGGTGACGATTTCCCCAACTGGGATGAAGACCGGCGGCTGGCTTTCCTGAATGAGGAACTTAAAACCAGCAGACCCTTCACCCTGCCGGGGATGACGTTGGGGGCCGAAGCCCAGGCGGTCGTGGACAACTATCGTGTGCTGGCCGGCTACATTGAGCAGTTCGGGGCGGACGGCCTGGGATCGCTCATTGTGAGCATGACGCGCAGTTTGTCTGACTTGCTGGTGGTCTACCTGCTGGCGCGCGAAGGCGGACTCATGATCAACACGCCGGATGGCCTGGTCTGCAAACTGCACGTGGTGCCGCTCTTCGAGACCATTGACGACCTCGACCGCAGCCCCGACATCCTGCGCAATTTCCTGAGTCATCCCATCACGCAGCGCAGCCTGGATCAGCAGCGTGTGGCGGGCGAGCGCGTCCAGCAAGTGATGATCGGCTACAGCGACAGCAACAAAGATGGCGGCATTTTCGCCAGCCTCTGGAATCTGGATCAGGCGCAGCGGAAACTGACCCAGGTTGGCGACGATCAGGGGGTGCGTGTCCGCTTCTTTCACGGGCGCGGCGGCTCCATCAGCCGGGGGGCCGGGCCGACCCATCGCTTTCTGCGGGCGGTGCCCGGCGGCGCGCTGCGGGGCGATTTGCGCCTGACCGAACAGGGGGAGATCATCGCGCGCAAATACGCCAACCGCCTGACCGCGACGCACAACCTCGAACTGCTGCTGTCTGGTGCCACGCGCAGCGCCGCTAAACACCGTTACCTCGAAGACTCCGACCAGCCCGAACTAGAAGCGGTGATGGCTGGGCTGGCGGACTCCAGCTTCAAGACCTACCGTAAGCTGCTCGAAACACCGGGCTTCATCGATTTTTACCGCCAGGCGACGCCCATCGATGTGATCGAGTCCAGCCGCATTGGTTCGCGCCCGGCCCGGCGCACAGGTCGGCGCACACTGGCGGATCTCCGCGCGATTCCCTGGGTCTTCAGTTGGAGCCAATCGCGCTTCTTCCTGTCGGGTTGGTATGGCGTCGGCGCGGCCCTCGAACAACTGCGCACCGATCACCCGGACGATTTTGCGCTGCTGCAAGCCCATGCCTTCGACGCGCCCAAGTTGCACCGCATCATCAGCAGCGTGGCCTCTAACCTCATGCTGGCTGACCCCGACCTGATGCGGCGGTATGCCGATCTGGTGGCAGATGATGGTATTCGGGAACTGATTTTGGGGCAGATCCTGGAAGAACTGGAACGGACTTTCGGGGTGCTGGAGATCATTTACGGCGGCCCGCTTTCGGAGCGCCGCCCGAACGTGAACCAGGTCATCAATCTGCGCCGCGAGCCGCTGACGACGCTGCACCTCCAACAGATTGCCATGCTCCGTCGGTGGCGCGAACTCCCCCATGACAATCCAGAGTCGGAGCCGGCGCTGCTGCAACTCCTCCTGTCGATCAACGCGATAGCGAACGGCTTGGGGACAACCGGTTAACACGCCGCGCATCTGGGAGCGCCTCCCAGATGCGCCTGTGTACGGCAGCACAAGCTTGTGCAGAATCGACAGCGTTTCAGGCCGACTCGCTGTCAGCTTTGG
>JAADYY010000196.1 GCA_010092805.1 Chloroflexota bacterium
ACGATCTGTTGTCCGATGCACGGTGGTAGCTACATGCGCCAACCATGCTTTCCTCCACCCGCTAAAGACGGGTGGTTTCCAGCAAGGAGGTTTCGATGAGGAGTGTGTCGCTCATGGAGAACCATCAAACGCAACCCATCGCGGTGATCGGGATGGCCTGTCGGTTTCCGGGCGGGGCGCATTCGCCGCAGCAGTATTGGGACATGCTGACGGCGGGCACCGACGCGATCATCGACGTGCCGCCCGACCGTTGGAGCAGCGCGCAGTTCTATCACCCCGACCATGATCAGCCGGGCAAAACATATGTGCGGCAGGGCGGGTTTTTACAGCAGCCGCTGGCCGGGTTCGATGCCGCATTTTTCAACATCACCCCGCGTGAAGCCCAACAACTCGACCCACAACAGCGCTTGTTGCTGGAAATCACCCGTGAAGCCTTCGAGGATGCCGGGATGCTGCCGGGGCAGTGGTCGGGGTCGCAGACGGGCGTGTACGTCGGTGCGTTCACGATGGACAACATGGGCCAGCAGCTCTCGCATTTCAACCGCGAACACATCATGTCCCACACGGGCATGAGCGCGACGATGGTCATGCTCTCGAACCGGCTGTCGTACACGTTCAACCTGATCGGCCCGTCGATGACCGTCGATACAGCGTGTTCGTCGTCGTTGGTGGCGCTGCATCTGGCGTGCCAGGCGCTGCACAACGGCGACTGTGACATCGCGCTGAGCGGCGGGGTGAACGTCATGTTCCGGCCCGAATTCGTGGTCGCCATCAGTAAGGGGCATTTCGTCTCGCCGGAAAACCGCAGCAAAACATTTGATGCCAGCGCCGACGGCTACGTGCGCGGTGAGGGGGCCGGGCTGGTCGTGCTCAAGCCGCTGGCGCAAGCACAGGCCGACGGCGACCCGATCCACGCCGTGATCACAGCGACGGGCGTCAATCAGGATGGCCGCACCGAAGGGATCACGCTGCCGAACCGCCGTTCGCAGGTGGCATTGATGCAGCGCGTGTGGGCCAGCGCCGGGATCAGCGCGGCGGATGTCGGTTACATCGAAGCGCACGGCACCGGAACCCAGGCCGGCGATGTGGCCGAAGCCGAGTCGATTGGTACGCTGCTGGCCGAGCGCGATGATCCGTGCTGGGTCGGTTCGGTGAAGACGAACATCGGCCACCTGGAGGCCGCCGCCGGGGTCGCCAGCATCATCAAGGCGATTCTGTGTTTGCAGCACGGCCTGATCCCGCCGCACCTGCACCTGAATGAAGTCAACCCGAAGATCGATCTGGATGCGCTGGGGATTCGCGTGCCGCAGCAGCTAGAATCCCTGCCGATCCCGCGCATTGCGATCAATTCGTTCGGCTATGGCGGCACCAACGCCCACCTGGTGATCGAAAGCGCACCAGCGCAGGCCGCGCCGGAGCAAGTGGACACACACGCAATCGACGCGCCGTTGATCGTGCCGCTCTCGGCGCGCAGCGCAGACAGCCTCATGGCGTTGGCGCAGCGCCACATCGATCACCTGGACGCTGCCAGCGACGATCTGCCGTTCGCCGATTACGTCCATACGCTGACGCAGCACCGCGAACATCACGAAGTGCGGCTGGCTGTGGTCGCGCAGACGCCGGCGGATCTGCGGGCGCGGCTGGCGGCATTTGTGGGGGGCGAGGCGCTCACGCAGACGGCTTACGGCGTCGTGCCGCCCAATCGCCAGAATCGGCTGGCGTTCGTGTTTCCGGGGATGGGTGCGCAGTCGCTGGGCATGGGCCGCGATCTGCTGGAAACGGAGCCGATCTTCCGCGAATCGCTGGAACTGACCGACGCCCTCTTCCAACAGATCAGCGGGTGGTCGCTGCTGCCGCTGTTCACAAGCGATCACGGCGACCCGATCACCGAACCGGCGCAGGCGCAGCCCGCCAACTTCGCGCTGCAAATCGCCCTCACGGATCTGTGGCGCAGCCTGGGCGTCACGCCGGACGCCGTGATCGGCCACAGCGTCGGCGAGATCGCGGCGGCGGTCGTGGCGGGGTCGCTGTCGCTGGCCGAAGGCGTGCGCCTGACCTATCACCGCAGCCAGCTACAGCAGCGCGTGCTCCACGAGGGCGGG
The DNA here is from genome assembly GCA_010092805.1 of Chloroflexota bacterium. Lineage (GTDB taxonomy): Bacteria > Chloroflexota > Anaerolineae > Aggregatilineales > Phototrophicaceae > Flexifilum. The sequence goes on from JAADYY010000196.1 coordinate 2,103, forward strand.
ATGCTGGCCGCCGGATTGTCGGCGGCGGCTGCCGAGCCGCTGCTGAACGGTGCAGTGTCGCTGGCGGCGATCAACAGCGCGAACTCGATTACGCTGGCGGGCGATCCGGCGGCGCTGCAAGCCATCGCCGCTGAGCTGGACGCGCGCGGCGTCTTCAACCGGGCACTGCGCGTCGATGTCGCCTATCACAGCCAGCAGATGGCCCCGCTGGAAGCCGAATTCTGCGATCAACTGGCGGATTTGCAGCACAGCGCCCCACAGATCCCGCTGTATTCGAGTGTGCTGGGCGCGCCGCTCGCTGATCACGCGCAGGATGTGGCGTACTGGTGGCAGAACTGCCGTCAGCCGGTGTGGTTCGAGCAGGCGACCGCCGCCCTGATCGCCGATGGCGTCGATACGTTTATCGAGGTGGGGCCGCACCCGGTGCTGGCCGCCGCGATCCGCGAGACGTTGCAGGTTGCCGGGCAAGACGGCCTGACCGTCCCATCGATCCGGCGCGGCGAACCGGGCCGCGCGCAGATCCGGCTGTCGCTGGCGACGCTGCACACACAGGGCTACCCGCTCGCTTGGGCGCAGATCAACCCGCCGGGCGCACGGGTGACGCTGCCCGCTTATGCCTGGGATCATATGGTGCATTGGCTGGAGCCGGAAGCCGTCGCGCAGACTCGGATCGGGGTGCCGCAGCACCCGCTGGTCCAGTTCCGGCAGTTTTCAGCGCAGAGCGCCTGGGAAGGTGACTTGAGCGGCACCTGGCTGACGTATCTGCGCGACCACCAGATCGAAGATCAGCCGATTTTCCCGGCCAGCGGCTACATCGAGGCGGGGCTGGCGCTGATCGCCACCGACCCGAACAGCACCGCCAACACCCTCGCCGATCTCGCGTTTCAGCGGATGCTCAACCTGAACCGGGCGTCTGTCTTGCAGATTCACGCCGACAGCGACGGGCAGATCACGCTGCACAGCCGCCCCGCCACCGATACCTCGGCGTGGGTGGCGAACGCGACCGCGCGGATGATCGCTGCGCCGCTGCCGCCGCGCTGTGAGACCGTCGATCTGGCGGCGATCCGGGCGCGGGTGACGCCGTTCACGGCAGATCTGTACGCGCTGCTGGCCGGGCGCGGCCTCAATTATGGCGACGCCTTCCGGCAGATCGATCAAGTGTGGCGCGCCGATCAGGAGTTCCTGGCGCACATCTGCCAGCCGGACGACGCCAACCGTTATCATTTGCACCCGGCGGTGATGGACGCGGGGTTCCAGGCGCTGATCCTCACGCTCGAGGCGGATCACGCCGACGGCGGGCTGTATCTGCCGGTATCCGTGCGCGCGGTGCGTTATCACGGCAAAGCGCACGGCCCAATCTGGTGTCACGGGCGGCTGACGCGGGCGATGCCCGCCTATATCGAAGGCGACCTGACCTACTGCGACGCCGACGGCAGGCCGCTGGTCGAGGTGATCGGCCTGCGGGTGCAGGCGCAGCCGAACGCGGGCGGCAAGCGCGCCAAATCCATCGACGATCTGCTGTATACGCTCAATTACGCGCCGCTCGAAGCCTTGCCCGAACCTGCGTCGATCACGGGCCGCTGGCTGATCTTCGCCGACACACCCGCGCTCGCCGATCAGGTCGCGCTACCCGGCGCAGATCGTCACGTCGTCACCGCGAGCGATGTCTACGCAAACCCCGCGATTGACGCCGAAACCGCGCTACACCGCTACCTCGAACAGCACGCCGCCGATCTCACCGGGATTGTCTATCTGTGGGGCGCGGAGGCGGGGCTGAACCAGCACGATCACGACGCTGACGAGGCGCACACTGGCATCGCTGCCGCCGAGCGCTTCGTACAGTTGATCCGGGCGCTGCTGCAACTGAACCTCAGCAGCCTGCGGACGGTGGCCGTGATCACCGCCGGGTCGCAGCCGATCCCGTCGGTGAACCTGGCGGGCGCAGCGAATCGCCCCGGCCAGATGATCCTGTGGGGGATTGGGCGGGTGCTGGCGAACGAACATCCCGCCGCCACCGTCCGGCTGATCGACCTCGACCCGGATGATCCCAAGCTTGAGACGCTGCCCGCGCTGCTCAGCCCGGAACTCAACGAGCCGGAACTGATCCTGCGAGGCGACACGATCTACGGCAGCCGCCTGAGTCAACATGCGGACGAACCGCCGCCCGCCGCCCCCATATCGCCGGACGCGCCCGCGATGCTGCACATCGGGCAGCCCGGCCTGCTCGACAGCCTGCACTTCGCCGCGACGGAACGGATCGCGCCGGGGCCGGACGAAGTCGAGATCAAGATCCACGCCAGCGCGCTCAACTTCAAGGATATTATGAAGGCGCTCAATCTGCTGCCGGAGAATTACCTGGAAGGCACGTACTTCAAAGACGTGATCGGGCTGGAATTCGCGGGCGAGGTCGTGCGCGTCGGCGCGGGCGTGACCGACTACGCCGTCGGGGATCGCGTGGTGGCGATGTCGAAGTTGGGCGGCTTCCGCACGTACTCCGTTGCGCCCGTCCACCTGATCAATCACGTGCCGGAGCACCTGACCTACGCCGAAAGCGTCGTCTTCACCAACTACATCACGGCGTATTACAGCCTGCACGAAGTCGCGCATCTTCAAGCGGGCGAGCGCGTCCTGATCCATGCAGCGAGCGGCGGCGTGGGGCTGGCGGCGATTCAGATCGCGCGCTGGCTGGGCGCTGAAGTCATCGCCACCGCCGGGACGGACGAGAAGCGCGCCTTCCTGAGAGCGCTGGGCGTCGAGCACGTCAGCGATTCGCGCTCGCTGCGCTTTGTCGATGATGTGCGCCGCTGGACGGACGGCGCGGGCGTCGATGTGGTGCTCAATTCGCTGGTCGGCGAAGCACTGCACCAGAGTTTCGCGCTGCTGGCCCCGTTCGGGCGCTTCATCGAGATCGGCAAGGTCGATATTTCCGAGAATCGGCGGCTGGCGATGGCCGCCTTCGACCGCAACCTGACGTTTTCTGCCATCGACATCGATCTGCTGGCGGAGCAGCGCACGCCCAAGCTGGTCGATTTGCTGAACACCGTCCACGCGCTGTTTGTGCGCCGTGAGATCGCCCCGCTGCCGACGACGACCTACCCCGCCGCGCAGATCAGCGAAGCGTTCCGTTTCATGAGCCAATCGCAGCACATCGGCAAGGTCGTGATCACGATGCGCCCGGAGGATCTGCCCGTCCACCCCGACCCAGATCGGGCGGTGGTGCGCCCAGATCGCAGCTATCTGGTGACAGGGGGCTACAGCGGCCTCGGCCTGGAAACGGCCAAGTGGCTGGTTGCGGCGGGGGCGCGGCATCTGGTGTTGGCGAGCCGGAGCGGGCCGAAAGATCAAGCGGCGCATGACGCGCTCGACGCTTTCAAGGCGAGCGGCGTGCAGGTGCTGGCCGCGCGCCTAGACATCGCCAACATAGAAGCCCTGGCCGATCTGCTGAAGACGATCCGGGCGGAGATGCCGCCGTTGGGCGGGATCGTGCATTCGGCGATGGTGCTCGACGATGCGCTGTTGGTCGAGATGACGGGTGAGCGGCTGCTGCCCGTGCTCGAGCCGAAGGTGCGCGGGGCGTGGGCGCTGCATCAGCAGACGCTGGCCGATCCGCTCGATTTCTTCCTGATGTTTTCGTCGATCAGCGCCGTGATCGGCAACCCGCGTCAGGCGAATTACGTGGCGGCCAACGCCTTCCTCGATGGGCTGGCGCACTACCGTCGCGCCCAGGGCCGCCCGGCGCTCAGCGTCAATTTGGGGCCGGTGAGCGAAGTGGGGGTGGTGGCACGTAACCCGAAGGTCGAGCAGTACCTGAGCAACATGGGCCTGGTCGGGCTGACGCCAGACGTGGTGACGCAAGCCTTCGAGCGGCTGCTGCGTCACAGCCCGCCGCAGGTGAGCCTCGTCGATGTCGATTGGCAGCAGTGGGTACACAGCAGCATGGTCGGCGCGGAGTCGCCGCGCTACCAGCAGTTGATCACGAGTGTGCAGACCAGCAACGCGGGCGGCGGCTTCCTCACGGCGCTGCGCGGCACAGCACCGGAAGCGCGTGAAGATCTGGTAATCGCGTTCCTGGTCGATCAGTTTGCGAAGGTCACGCGGCTGCCCGCCCAGCAGATCGACCCGACGGCGGCGTTCGACCGCATCGGCCTCGACTCGCTGATGGTGCTGGAACTCAACAACCTGATCCGTGTGGAGACGGGGCACGAATTCTCGGTGGTCACGTTGTCGCAAGCGCCCACGATCCAGGAATTGGCGCGGCTGCTGCTGGCAAACCTCACCGAAAACATCGACGCCGACCGCGCCTGATCGGGCCGCACGCTGCAGGAGCAGCCGCTGTGAGTGACACGATAAAGGCGCTGCGCCAACTGAAGAACATCGGTGAGGTCTCCGCCAGTTGGCTCAGAGAGGCGGGCATCCACAGCCGCCAGACATCAAAGCCGAACTCAAGCGTGCGGCGGAGGCGGCACTCCGTGAAGATGACGGCGGCTAGAGATCTTCGAGGTGCGTGTCCATCCACGCGAGGTAAGCGTGCCGGATCGACATGGTGTAGGGGCCGGGCCGCCCTTCGCCAATCTGAATATCGTTGATGGCGACGACGGGCAGCACGCCGCGGCTGCTGCTGGTGATGAACGCCTCGTTCAGCGACGAGATCTGCGTGACGGTCACGGCCTCGCGGTTGACTGGCAGAATCGCGGGCGCGACTTCAAACACGATCTGCTGGGCGATGCCGGGCAGCACGCCAGCCCCGGCGGTGCGCAGTTCGCGGCGCAGCACGGCGTAAAAATTGCTGTTGATGCCCTCAAGAATCGTGCCCTGCTCATCAACGAGCAAGGCAGTGTAGACGCCGGGGGGCAGCGCGGCTTCGATGCTGGTGCGGTCGTGCATCCAATCGGTGGTTTTGGCTTCCGGGTTGCTGCGGATCACGGCGGAGGTCTGGCAGCGCACCCCACTCGCGATCAGCTCTGGGGAGAGCGGCTTAAACGGCTCCAGCGAGAGGATGAATGTCTCCGGGTCGTCGGCGGGCACGGTCACGCGGAAGCGCACATCGCCGAACCCGGCTTCACGGATCATCAGGTGGAGGGCCTGGCGCAGCTTCGGGCGGTCAAGCTGAAGGGGGATGTGCGCCTGGCGCGCCGAATCTTCCAGCCGGTCGAGGTGCGCGTCAAACTTGAGCACCTGAAACGTATTGAACGTGTTGGTGACGGTGTAGACACCTGCGTGTGGCTCGTATTGCGCTGCTTCAGCCAGCGACTCGGCAGTATAATCGACCGGGGCCAGGCCCTGGGCGGTGAGTTTGCGAATATGACAGGGTGACATCGAAATGCCCCAATAGGTGGCACGCGGCACAGATGTGCAAGGATAGCATGTTCGTTGGCGCGGTGTCAATGCCCCGGCGGCCCGGCGCGTCGAAAACAAAACGCCCCCTGAGCGGGAGCGTTCTGTCGCAAATCGTCTCGGTTGCGCTGGGGTGAGCGGCTAATTGGTGACGACGGGCGTCTGTTCGCAGTTGGCGTCTTCGGCAACGGTATCGGAGCGCACCCAGCCGCCATCGGCCAAGCGCCACCACACGAACCCATCCGCGCCATTGGCCTGCCCATCAACGGTTGCGTTCTCGCCAGCGCCCAGAGTGCGCGCGACGGCGTTATTGGTGCCGGGGCCGCTGCGCACGTTGACATTGGCATTGGCCGTGACGACGCAGGTGACGGCCATATCTTCAGGCGCGGCGCTTGCGGCTTCTTCGGTGGGTTCGGGCACTTCTTCAGCCGGGGGGGCTGCTTCGGTGGGGGCTGGCGCTTCCTCAGTCGGCTCCACCGCGTCGGCTGGCTCGGCGGTGTCATCGAGGGTCATCCCCGCCAGGGCAGCCGCATAACGTTCCGCGTTGCGCGCCCGCTGCGCATCGGTCGCGGGTTGGAAGCCCAAATCCTCAGCGGAGGCGGGCGCGACCGTCAGAATCGCCAGCACCAGATTGGCGTATTCGGCGTCCGACTGCATCAAATCCAGCGACGCCAGCATGATAATCGTTTCCGCGAGCGGATTGCCCTCGGCGATTTCGACGGGAGTCAGATCAACTTCCGCGCCGATGAATTCCGGGAACACACCAATGGCGAATTCGTTGTCGAGCACACCCTGCGCCAGCACGAAATTATCCTCTTGGAGGTTGAGGTTGCTGGCATCCAAGACGGCATCGTAATCAAAATCGAAGAAGGTTTCCACCAGTAGGTCGAAGGTGCGCGACTCGTCGCTGGGCAGGTAGCGCACGATTGGCTCGGCGGGGAAGGCGGGGTCAACCTCGGCCCAGGTTTCCGCGTTCGCCAGCGCCGCCGCCACCTGATCAAGCGTCAAGGCGGTGATGAAGTCGTTGTCGGGATTCACGAAGAAGGCCGCGCCGCTCTGCGCCAGCACGAACTCCACCCCGGCACACGCATCATTGATGCGGCTGTTGGCGTAAAACTCGATTGTGGGCTGCCCGCCGCACGGTGCCAGCGACGCCCCCATCATCGTCACCTCAAAAGAGTCTTCTGCCAAATCCTGAATGATCAACTGTTCACCCACGTTGATACCCATCGCATTGCCTGAGGCACTCGCATTGAAGCTGTACGCTTCGAGCGCAGCGGCAGAGATGGGTTCGGGTTCCGGCAGGGTGGCGGCGTCATCCTGCGCAGCCACCGGCCCCACCATCAACATTACGATCACGAAGAGATATTTGAATGTTTTCATCG
>JAADYY010000736.1 GCA_010092805.1 Chloroflexota bacterium
CTGTTCGGCCTGCCGTCGCTGCTGGTGCCGTACCCGTATGCGTGGCGCTATCAGCGCGTCAACGCGGAATATCTGGCGTCGCGCGGCGCGGCGATTTTGATGCCAGATGAAACAATGGCGGCGGATCTGCTGCCGACGATCCGGGCGCTGTTCGCCACCCCAGCTCGGTTGGGGGCGATGCGTGACGCGGCGCTGGCGCTGGCGCAGCCAGACGGGGCGGCCAACGCGGCGCGCGAATTGCTGCGGTTAGCGGGGGAGAGTCCATGATCCAACTTTCGGCGGCGATGTGGGCGCTGGCGGCCTTCTTCGCCATCATCGGGTTTTTGCGCGGCTGGAACCGCGAATTGGTCTCGCTGGCGGGGATCATTCTGGGGTTGTTCGCCCTCTTCCAGTTCGATCCGCTGCTGCGCGGGACGCTGCTCTCAAATGTGCCGGCTGATCAGATCTTTCTGGTGCAGACGGGCATCTTCATTGCCATTGTCTTCTTCGCGTATCAAACACGCGCCAATATCGGCGGGGGCAGCCCGCAGCAGGGCCGCGACGATTTGCAGAACAGCGTGCTGGGTGGGCTGTTGGGCTTTGTCAACGGCTACTTGATCTGGGGATCGATCTGGTATTTTCTGGACATCAACGAATACCCGCTCGCGCCGCAGATCACTGCGCCCGCGCCCGGTTCGCCGAGCGAAGAGGCGCTGGAGATTCTGCCGCTGGTGCTGCTGGGCGGCGGCCCCGATGGCAGCGGCGATTTGCTGGCGGTGGCCGTGATCATCCTGTTCGTGATCGTCCTGATCTTGATCTAACGAGGTTTGGAGGGTGTGTTGATGCCCAATTGCTGGTCTTCATGCTGCGAGTGTTGGCGGTGCGGCTGGTATGTGTGAGGCGCTTGATCCCTGGGGGACAGCGGCAGTCTTGCCCGGCCAGCATATTCACTTTATCGGGATCGGTGGGTTCGGTCTTTCGGCGATTGCGCGGGTGCTGCTGCAAAAAGGCTACGTGATCAGCGGCTCGGATCGGGCGCGCAGCCCGCTCACCGAAGCGCTGGCCCGCGACGGGGTGCAGATCGACATTGGGCACGAACCCGCTTACGTCGTTGGCGCGGATCTGGTGATTCGGTCGTCGGCGGTCAGCGATGATCATGTGGAAGTGCTGGCGGCCCGCGCGGCCAACATCCCGGTCTATAAGCGCGCCGATGTGCTGGCGGCGATCATGGCGGGGCAAGCGGGGATCGCGGTTGCCGGGACGCACGGCAAAACCACGACCACCGCCATGATCACGCACATCCTCATCGAAACGGGCCGCGATCCAAGCTATATCATCGGCGGGGTGCTGCGGTCAACCGGGCTGAATGCGGCGTTTGGCAGTGGCCCGGCGTTCGTGATCGAAGCGGACGAGTATGATCATATGTTTCATGGGCTGCGCCCGCAGGTCGCGGTGATCACGAACATCGAATGGGATCACCCGGATTTTTTCCCGACGCCGGACGCCTTGTTTGAGTCGTTCGCGGCATTTCTCGATCATCTGCCGGACGATGGCCTGCTGATCGCGTGTGCGGACAGCCCACAGGCGGCGCAGTTGGCGGCGCAGCGATCTGCGCGGAACTGCCCGACAGAAACCTACAGCGGCGCGCAGGTGGATGCAGCGTGGACGGCGCTGGACGTGCGCGCTGCCGGGCCGGGGATGACGTTCACGGTGGGGCGGCGCGGCGAACCCATCGCCCTGGCCCGGCTGCTGATCCCTGGGCTGCACAACGTCGCCAATGCGCTGGCGGCGCTGGCGGTGGCCCATCAGCAAGGGGTGGCGGTGGAGGCGGCGGTCGCGGCGCTGGCGACCTTCAGCGGGACAGGCCGTCGCTTTGAGGTGCGCGGTGAGGTCGGTGGTGTGACGGTTGTGGATGATTATGCCCATCACCCCACCGCCATCCGTGCCACGTTGGCCGCCGCGCGCGCCCGCTACCCGGATCACGCGCTGTGGGTGGTGTGGCAGCCGCATACCTTCAGCCGCACAGCCGCCTTGTTCGACTCGTTCGTGACGGCGTTCGCCGACGCCGACTATCTGCTGGTGACGGACATCTACGCCGCGCGCGAAGATCCGCTGCCCGGCGTGGACAGCCGGGCGCTCGTCGCGGCGTTGTCGCACCCCAACGCGCGCCACACGCCAGCACGCGCGGACTGCACCGCTGTGTTACTCGCCGAAGTCAGCGCGCCCGCCGTTATCCTGATCATGAGCGCGGGTGACGCACCGCAGATCGGCGCGGACTTTCTGGCGCAGCGCGCGGAGATTGATCCATGACCTTACTGGCCTCACCGCTGGCCGAACGGCTGCTGAAGGCGGAGCCGTTGGCAAAGTACACGGCGGCGCGGCTCGGCGGCCCGGCGGATTGGCTGTACGTCGCGCGCGCCTCGACCGACGAACTGGCAGCGGTGGTCGAGGCGGCCTGGGCTGACGATCTGCCGGTGCGGATTCTGGGCGGCGGTGCCAACGCCCTCGTTGCGGACTCTGGTGTGCGTGGCCTGGTTGTGATCAACCGCGTCGGTGCGGCGGATTTCGACAGCGATCAAGTGACGGTCACGGCGGGGATGTCGCTGGGGGTGCTGGCGCGCAAATGCCAGGCGCGTGGATTGGCTGGATTCGAGTGGGCGGTGAGTGTGCCGGGCACGGTTGGCGGGGCGGTTGTCAACAACGCAGGTGCTCACGGTGGCGATATGGCCGGAAATGTGATCACCGTGACGCTGCTCGACGCCGAAGCTGGGCAGCAGACGCTCACGGCGGATGATCTGGCGTATGCCTACCGCACGTCGCTGCTGAAGACGCGGGTGGATCGGCGCTTTGCGGTGCTGAGCGCGCGACTGCGCTTGACGCCGGATGATCCCGCCACGATTCAGACGCGGATGGATACGTTCAGCGCGCGGCGCAAAAGTACACAGCCGCCGGGCGCGAGCTTGGGCAGCATCTTCAAGAATCCGCCGGGGGATTACGCCGGGCGGCTCATTGAGTCTGTTGGGCTGAAGGGGTGCAGCATCGGTGGGGCGCAGGTCTCGACGGTACACGCAAATTTCTTTATCAATACGGGGACCGCATCCGCTCACGATTATCATGCGCTGATTCTGCATGTGCAGCGGACAATCGAGCGGACGACGGGTATCTGGCTGGAGCCGGAGATCGAGTTGGTAGGTGAGGGCTTTTGACCCAGAAGATCACTGCTGCGGGCCACATTTCGCGGTATGAATTTTGTGCTATGATCTGGTCAACCTGTAGACACGAACGTAGGCAGCGCTGTCGATGACTTCCCAATCACGTGAAAGCCGCAGAGAGAACCGCTTGTTTGGGCGCGCCCCGGCGATCTGGCGCGGGCCGCAGGCGGCTGCCTCGGCAGCGCCCGCAGCGCCGCGCCCGCAGGTCAAGCAGCGCGGCACGATCTTTGTCAGTTGGCGGGTGCTCAGCGGCGCGCTGATCGTGATCCTGCTGGCGGTGCTCTCCGGGTTTTTCATTTCCGATGCCTTCTATGTGCATCAGGTCGCGGTCGGTGGGCTGACCTACATGAGCAGCGAGGAGATCTTCGCGCTGACGGCAGTCGCGGATTTGCACATTTTCTGGGTTGACCCGGCAGAAGTGCGCGAGAATCTGCTGCGTTCGCCGTCGATTGCCAACGCCGTCGTGCAGACCGGGTGGCCGCCGCATCTGGTGCGCATCCAAGTTGAGGAGCGCGAACCCGCGTTGATCTGGGAGCAGAGCGGCAGCGCCTACTGGATTGACATTCAGGGGCGGGTGATGCGGCTGCGCGCAGATCGCGATGATTTGATGCGCATCACCACCGACCCAGTGGTCGAAGGGGAACCGGGCGCAGCCATCGATGTCAATGTCGTCACCGGGGCGCTGCAACTGCATACGCTGTTGCCGGACGTTTCGCTTTTGCGTTACCATCCCGACGATGGGCTGGGTTACAGCGATCCGCGCGGGTGGCAAGTTTGGCTGGGGACGGGCACGAATATGCCGGAGAAGATCCGCATTTATGCCGCCATCGCCGATGATCTTGTGGCGCGCGACATCTTGCCGATTTCGATCAACGTTGCCAACCCAGACGCACCGTACTACACCAGGCTGTCAGGATAGCAGAACGCCATGAGTCAATTGGTTGTCGGCATCGACATTGGAACTACGAAAGTTTGCACCATCGTCGGCGAAGTGCGCGAAGATGATATTTATGTCGTCGGCGTGGGCATCGAGCCGAGCCGGGGCATGAAGAAAGGCGTCGTCACCGACATTGCGGCCCTGACGACCGCGATCTCGGCGTCGGCGCACAAAGCCGAACGCAGCAGCGGCTTCGACATCCGGCGCGCGTTTGTGAGTGTGGCGGGGAATCACACGGCATCGCTCAACAGTCGCGGGGCGGTCGGGTTGGCCGGGAATCGCGGCGTGCGCTCCGAGGATATGGACAAAGCCATCGACGCGGCCCGCGCCATCGCTATCGCCCACAACCGCGAAGTTCTGCATGTGATCCCGCGCAGCTATGCCATCGATAGCCAGGAACACGTCCGCAACCCCATCGGGATGCACGGCTTTCGGCTGGAAGTCGAAGTCCACATCATCACGGTGTCTTCGACCTGTATCGCCAACCTGGAAGCGGGGGTGCAGGCCGCCGGGATCTACCCCGACCGCTTTATCCTCAACCCGCTGGCGGCGGGCGATGCGGTGCTCACCGATGTGGAGCGCGAAATGGGCGTCGTCGTGATCGACATCGGCGGCGGCACAACCGACCTGGGCATCTTCATCGAAGGAACCGTGTGGCACTCGTCGGTGATCGTCGTCGGCGGTGACATGATCACCAACGACATCACCCACTGGATGCATGTGCCGTTTGATGTGGCCGAAACGGTCAAGATTCAGCACGGTCACGCCGTCGAAAAAGCCGTCGATCCGTTGGAGACGTTTCTGGTGCAGCCGTTCGGCGAAGGGATGCCGACCGAAGTGCGCCGCAGCGATCTGGCGATGGTGATCGAAGCACGCATCGCCGAGATCTTCGAATTGGTGCAAACGGAGATCAAGCGCTCCGGCTATGACGGTTTGCTCCGCGCTGGCGCGGTGATCACCGGGGGCGGCGCGCAGCTACCAGGGATCGGCGAGATCGCGTCGGAGGTGCTCGGCTGCCCGGTGCGGATCGCCAAGCCAGAGCGGTTGACCGGCATGGCCGATGTGCTGCGCGCCCCGGCGTTCAGCACGAGTGTGGGGCTGCTGCGGCTGGGCCTGCAAATGGACTCGGCGCGCGAACTGCTCATGAATGGGCATGGGCTGCCAACGGCACGCATCGGCGGGCTGCTGACGGGCTTCTTCCGGCGGTTGCTGCCCGACGACGAGCGCTAATCTGCGTGCCGCCTGGCTTCGGATCCCACGACATCCGTCACAGATGCGCATTTGCCCCCAATTTAGGGGATCATCCCGGCCAATCGTCCTACCGTTGCTTGCGATCTTTGCCGAACCGAATACAATAAGGCTATTAGATTAATTAATCTGTGGTTCAGCTTCATTCGGGTCGATGTGCTCGGATTCTTATGAGGAAGGGTTGGCTGGTATGGTCGATATGCTTACACCGGGTGAAAACTTCGCCCAGATCAAGGTGGTCGGCGTTGGAGGCGGTGGGGGTAACGCAGTCAACCGCATGATCAACGAAGGCCTCGGCGGTGTCGAGTTCATCGCGGTGAACACGGATAATCAGGCGCTGATGCTCTCGAAAGCCAAGATGCGCGTGCGCGTGGGCGACAAGCTGACACGCGGCCTCGGCGCGGGCGGCAACCCGGAGATCGGGCGCAAAGCGGCGGAAGAGAGCGCCGACGAGTTGTATGAAGTGTTGCGCGGCGCAGACATGATCTTCATCGCCAGCGGCATGGGCGGCGGTACGGGGACTGGTGCTTCGCCCGTCGTCGCGCAGATTGCGAAAGAACTCGGTGCGCTGACGATTGGCGTGGTGACGCGCCCGTTCACGTTTGAAGGGGCCAAGCGCCAGCAAACAGCGGAAGCCGGGATCGAGGCGCTGAAAAGCCAGGTCGATACACTGATCGTCATCCCGAATGATCGTTTGTTGCAAATTGCGGACAAGCGCGCGAGCTTGCAGCAGGCGTTCTCGCTGGCTGATGACGTGCTGCGGCAGGGTATTCAGGGCATCTCCGAGCTGATCACGGTGCCGGCGCTCATCAACCTCGACTTCGCGGATGTGCGCACCATCATGTCTGAGGGTGGGGCGGCGCTCATGGCGGTCGGCCATGCGGACGGCGACGACCGCGCCCGCCGCGCGTCCGAAGAGGCTATCAGCAGTGCGCTCCTGGATGTGACTATCGATGGCGCACGCGGTATCCTGTTCAACATTACGGGCGGCCCGGATCTCAGCCTGTTCGAGGTCAACGAAGCGGCGGCCATCATCAAGGAAAGCGCGCACCCGGATGTCAACCTCATCTTCGGCGCGCAGATCGACGAAAGCCTGGGCGACGAAGTGCGCGTCACGGTGATTGCGACGGGCTTCGAGCAGAGCCGTGTGGCCCGCAAGATGGAACAGCCCACGCAGCGCCCGCAGCAGCCGGCGCAGCAGCGCCCGATGCAGCAGTTCAATGCGTCGGAAGGGCAGGAGGAAGCCCCCGCGCCACGCCGCGAACAGCAGGAGAATTTCAGCGCGCGCGTTTACGACGAAGACAATATCGAAATCCCCACCTTCCTGCGCAAGCGGCGCTAAGCCGCACCTGCGCACGTTGATCACGTTAGGGGCGCACGGGCGGCTGGCCGGTTAACTGATGGCCGCGCAGCAGCGCCCCTAATTTTTTCTCCTGAGATCGACACACAGCGCAGCAATCATCTGGGTAAATATTTGCAGGCCAGAATGTGTCACAGCGCCGCTTACAGCGCTATGACGGCGGGTGTGGGATTGCGGGTTTAAGTGGGAAAACTGTTAGCTTTTCAACCAAAATCAAACGGATCTAAGCCCTCATTCTAAGTGGACAAAGCGCGGTGCCCATGCTAAATTACTTCTGACTCAGATCGAAAACGTCGTGACGACCGAGCGCGAACCGCCCATCAACTTCGGCGGGTTTTCTTTCTGTGGTACCGATGTCGTTTGATCAAGGCGCGGCGATCCGCACACAGGGTGCGGATAAGAGAAACAATCGGCAGCGAGCCAATTTTCGTAGCACAATTGGGTGCTCTGCGATGAAACGAGCGTGAACAAGCGCAGATCGTGATGATTTGCGCTTTGTTGTCTCTGAATTTATTTCATTTCGCCTTACGCCGACTTTAGATCGGCACCATTTTGTTCGGCACGCATAAGGATAGACGCGATGGTGGAATATTCGGCTCCCAAAAACACCCTCCACGATTTGGGGTATAAGATCTTCCTCGACCGGTACGCGCAAAAGGACGTGACGCGCGCGACGCTGGCCGTCGGCGATACGGTGATTGTCGTCGTGGATGGCCAAACGGGTCAGCGTGAGGTCGGCACGGTGACGGCTATGAATCTGCCGGAAGTGACTATTGAGCTGCTGGATGGCGAAGTGGTCACGCGCGAACTGGCGCAGGTCGACAAGCCGCTGGAAACCGACCCGGCCCAGATGATGGCACGGGTGGCGCGCGGGATCGCGGGGGTGGAAGCGACGGCGGAACTCCGTGAACAATGGGCAGAGCGTTTCCGCTGGCTGCTGGATGATTTCAAGTTCGTGCCCGCCGGGCGCATCCTGGCCGCTGCGGGCACGGATCAGGCGTTGACCTTCTACAACTGCTACGTGATCCCCAGCCCCAGCGATTCGCGCAACGGCATCATCGAGACGCTGCGCCAGATGACGGAAATTATGTCGCGCGGTGGTGGCGTGGGCATCAACATCTCTAGCCTGCGCCCGCGCCATGCCTATGTGCGCGGCGTCAACGGGCGTTCGAGCGGTGCGGTATCCTGGGGGGCGCTCTACAGCTTCGTCACGGGATTGATCGAGCAGGGTGGCAGCCGGCGCGGGGCGCTGATGTTGATTCTCAACGACTGGCACCCCGACGTGTTCGACTTCATCAACAGCAAGCGCGAGGCGGGCAAGATCACCAACGCCAACATCAGTGTCGGCGTTTCGGATAAGCTGATGGATGCCATCAAAGCGGATGCGGATTGGGAACTGGTGTTCCCGGATACGACGGCCCCGGAATACGACGCGCACTGGGACGGCGATCTGGACGCTTGGACGGCGGCGGGTTACCCGGTGGTGCATCATCAGACCGTCAAGGCGCGTGAGCTGTGGAACGCGCTCATCGAGAGCGCGTGGGCCAGCGCCGAGCCGGGCGTCTGGTTCCGCGAGCGCGCCAACAAGATGTCCAACAGCCACTACTTCCACTCGCTCATCGCCACCAACCCATGTGTCACCGGCGACACGCTGATCTACACAGATTCC
>JAADYY010000197.1 GCA_010092805.1 Chloroflexota bacterium
CCCTGTTTCAGGCGACTGTAGAAGTCACCATTGAACTTTTCTGCGGTTTCGTCGTCAACCTCCCATAGGCTGCTGACCAACGCATCCGCACCGGCATAGAGAAAGGCATGACCTAGACCGATCAACTCGTCACCGCCGGATGGATTGCCCAACCCGACGCTGCACGCACTCAATGTCACCAACTCGTAGTTGAGGTTGAACCTCCATAAGTCATCGACATACATCAAACCATCGGCCAGGTGCAGATGCGCCAGCCGGGGTTGATCAAAGTGGTGGTGGCCGTGCGCGGCAATGTGCAAGATTTGTGCGCGCGCATTCGCTAACCGCTGACTCGTGGCCTCATCGTCAATATGGGCTGTGCCCCCCATGAGCGCGGCGATGGCCTGCGCTTCATGCTCCATGCGGTAAACATCCGCGCCGCCGCTGTAACCGAGCGCGACCGCCGAGCGCGTGTACGACTGCGTCCGAGGCCGCCCCATGATCGCGAGTGCAGGTTGAATGACGATTTGCTGCTTCTCGATGGCGTAGTGGCTGCCGTCATATAGGAGATGAAAAGGTACGGAATGCAGCGCACCGAAAGGGACGATGTTAATCAATGGATAATTCGACAAGAAGTCTTGGATTGGCATGAACAGCGTATCATTAAGCGCGCGCAGGGCCGCTTGGGTTTTGTCCAGGTAGTATTCGGCAGCGCCATTCGCATCCAGTGCTAGCGCGCGTTCAATCGAACGCCGCAGCGATTTCATGCTGTTCGCAACGTCTCTGTAAGTCGCATCCAGCCGTTTGACTGTAATAGCGCGCTGGCTAGCCAGCGTGAAGGCATACACCGCCTCGCCATCGCTGTAGTATTCGACGACCCCTGTAGCCAACGGCACATTCAGATCGATGGAGTCCAGCTCTGGGATGTCAAGCTCAGGGCGATGCTCGGAATTCAGCAGGCGAATCTTGGCGACAAGGTCAGACAACCGCTGCTCGACTTCGTGTTTTTCCTGGTGATGTGTGTCGCTGGCGGATGGTTGTGTCTCTTCGTTGACGAGCCGCCAATAGTGGTCACGCGCTTTCTGATACGCTGCGGTCAGCTTGCTGATCTCGCCATCGGCGTCAGCGATCTCCGGATCGAGACGCAGAGCCTGTTTTTCACCAAGGTATTGGGCGACAACCAATGATTTCATCTGCTCCAGCGTTTTGAGCGCTTGCGGCGCGTCATCTTGGTGCAGGGCAACCCGAATCAAGCCATGCATTGCCCCTTGGGCACCCTCCAGGAAGCCTGGCCGGAAATCGATGGTGAGATCCCGTTGTAGATGCAGGACCAATCTGTTCGCGCGCTGATAATGCTGAGATGCCTTGCCATAGTCATGCTGAGCTTCGCGTACCTTGCCGAGCAGCATCAGCACATCGAAATGGGCTGACTCATTGACATTGCGGCGCGCTACCGTAAAGGCTTTGGCAGCACGCGCTTTAGCGTCTGCGAGCCGGCGCTCCCCCAATGCAGCCTCACCGAGCGCGAGGTTCGCCCGCGCAATCACATACACATCCTGGCTTTCCAACGCGCGTTGGGCATCTGTCGTCGCACCCTGTAGGTCCCCAAATTTCAGGCGTGCGTGGGCGCGCCGCACGCACACTTCATGAACGTTCGACAGCGCGTCTGCTTCGCGGAAAAGCGACTCTGCGCAGTCAAAAGCCTCCACAGCAGCCGCCAGACCGTCGATTTCAGCCAGGCTTTCCCCCCAGTACATATAGGCCATAGCGCGATTGAGCAGATCAACACCGGCCTGCCGCTCGATAAGCTGACTGGCGATCACGGCGGCCTTGGCGTGTGCCCCCAGCAGTTGGTAACACACAATCAATGTAAGCAGATTTGTAACCTGAAGGTGGGCGCTGAGTTTGCCATCGAGGGTTTCCAGCACCAACAGCGCCTTCCGGTAATTCCCCTGATGATAAAGCAGCTGCCCCTTTGCCGAGCGCACAGACAGCGCATCACCCGGCGCATCAATCTGCGTGAAAAGGCCTTCGGCTTCCTCGAAGTGCGCTTGAGCAGTGGAAAAGTCACCCTCTACCTGATAGACCGTTCCCAGGTTGTGCAGCAGCTTGGCTCGGTTTGCCTTGTCATCGTCTGCAACCAGAGTCAGCCCCAACTCCAGCGCTTTTCTCGATTCGGCGAACTCGAAGCGAGCATTGTGGAAGGCAGACAAATTGATCGACAAGCGCACCAGGAACTCGAACTGCTGGTGGCGCACAAAGATCTTACGCGCGTGATCGACATCGCGGAGGGCTTCGTTGACGGCAGCCGCGCCGAAGGATTGGCTCGTCAGCAAGCGCCCGATGCGTGTGCGCGCCCAGCCGACCTCCTCATCGATCTCTTTGAACAGGTCGCCGGCTGCTTGCAGCATGTCGTGGGCGTCTTCAGCCCGGTTGAGGAAGCGCAGCGCGTCGCCGTAGGCCATTTTCCCAAGCGCCACATAGCGCTGATCGCCGTGCGCGTCGCCCAGCGCGATCATCAACTGTGCGATGAGCAGTGAGATACGCGCGTCTTTGCCCCAATGATGGTCGGCCTGGGACTTCAGCGCACCGAGTAGCGGCGGACGCACATTCTCCTGCGCCGCAATCTCGGTCAGAGCCGCCAGCGCGCTGCCAAGCGTCTCGACGAGCTGCGCATGAGCGTCCCCAAGGGGCTGATCAGTCAAGGTCTACCTCCAAATCCCTCAAGAAGATGACTCGATGCGCCGAGGAGACGAACTTCAATGTAATGACATCGGGCTGTGGCACCATCAGTTCGAAGTCTTCCCCAACGCTGGCTTCAGCGAAGTCCTCGATCACTTCCCCGCGATACATGACCACCGCAAACTGACTCCAAGAAGAATCGTCTTTGGTGTGCAGCACCCCGATCACCTTGAGGCCTCGCCCGGTGCCCTCGGCTTCGAGAATAATCTGGACGGAAGTCCCCTGATCATCGGGGGTAGCGAATGCCACTGCACGCTCGCCAACGCGATGTGCGGCTGATGCGCGCGCAGCCCGTCGTTTGGGGGCCTCTACAGGAACCGCTGACAACAGCACTTCTTGCTCTGTTTCAGCGTCAGCGAATTGCTTTAACATGCGTCGTGTTTGCGCCGCC
>JAADYY010000737.1 GCA_010092805.1 Chloroflexota bacterium
CGGCAGTGAATGACGCCGCGCCGCCCGTTGAGCCGCCATTCCGGGTCGAGCGAGTCGAGGCGTTGGCTGAGGCCCTGCGGTAGGCTGACGACCGGGTCGCTTTTCATGGTGCGCAGCGCCAGCAGCGGCGCGGGGAAGTAGCTGACCACCTCGCGGAACGGTGTTTCGGGCGGCCACAGCGCGTCGCCCACCATGCGCCGATAGTTGGCATCCCCCTTGATGATCACGATGATCGCGTCCCGGAAGACATCCAGCAGGCGCGGCGGCAGCTCCCACAGAAAATCGCCGCTGTTCCAGAAAAAGTGTGGGGCTAAGCGCAGCCGACCGGTCTCAAACGCCGCCTCCAACCGATCTCCCAGGGCGCGGACGCTTTCATTGTGGCCTGTCAGTGACAGCGTGTGAATGAAGTTGAGCACATCGGTGGCGGTGGCGTCGCTGACGTACGTCGGGTGCAGCTTGACGTGCAGCACCACCCCCTCCGCCGTCGGCGCGTCGCTGTCCAGCAGTGCATCGACCAGCACCAGATCCATCGCCAGTTCAGTGCCGGCGTTGTCGGTGATGATGTGCACCGTCCCCGTCCGCGAGAGCACGTGCTCCACCGCGACCTGCCGATCATCCACCAACAGATCATCGGCCATCCACGCGCTGCCGTGCGCCGCCGCCACCGAATAGCTGAGATCGATGCGGTTGCCCCACAGCGCGTGCTGAAACAACTCCGCGAGCCGTTCGTCGGCGCGCTCACGCGGCACCGCCAGCGCGTGATCGAGGGCGTTCCACAAGGCGTCACTGCTGATCTCTTCGGCTTTTTTGGGCGCGAACGGATCGCGGCCTGTTTCCCACCAGCGCACCGCTTCCACCAACTGGCGGTAGAAGTAAGTTTCGCCCACAAACCATTCGGTGTTGAGCCAGGTCGCGCCCTTGTGCTGCGCCAGCGTGCGCGACCACGAGTCGTAGTCCGGGGCGGTGGGCGGCAGCGGCGGCAGCGGGCCATTCCCTTGCAGCGCATCGTGCAGCGCGTTGAGCGCATCGCTGATCAGTGGGGGGTAGTCCGGGTTGAGCTGCTGCGTTTCGCGGATGATAGCGGGCACCCGCGTGTGCATCGAACGATGGGCGAAGTCGTTGCTGGCATCGGTGCGCAGCGGTGCCGGGCGTTGAGTGCTAACGGGCATATAAGCCTCCGCATGTATGCTGAGATCAGGTTGGACGCACACAGTGTAGCCGCTGCTGTGCCACTGTGTCGAGATCTTAACGCAGCCGTGATCGTTGGGCAATCGTTGCGTGGGGCGGAATGATTTGAAGATAAAATGAACTGGTAACGCCTAATTCGCTATGCCAGCTAAACGGAGCGATATGCCGATGATCGTGCGACTCATGGCCCGGCTGCTGACCATATTGACCGCCCTGACGGTGAGCGGGTGCGCGCTGCTCGCCCCCGCGCCGACGATCCGCCAATTCAGCGTCACGCCCAACCCCATCGACCGGGGCGACACCCTGACCATTGCGTGGGCCGTCGAGGGCGCGCTGCGCGTCGAACTGCGGCGGCTCAGTTATGACACCAATTTCGGCGATCCCTGGCTGCGCCCAGCGGTCGCAACCGTGCCTGATCTGCCGGGTACGGGTTCATGGACGTTTGAGGTGCCGCGCGATTATCGCTGGCCGCTGCGCTTTGAGATCGAAGCGGTCAACCTCACAGGCGCTGTGACCGCGCTGCGCTCCGACGTGATCGGGCTGCGCGCGTACCCGTGCTTCTTCGCGCCGGAGGATTCGTGCGCCGCCGCCCCGACCGCCGCGCCGATCACCTGGCAGCCGTTTGAGCGCGGCCACTTGATGCACGTCGCCGATCCGGCGGCAGCCGACGACGGCACGATCTATCTGCTGCATGAGGTGTGGTGGCAGGCGTTCGCCGCGCCAACCGCATCTGCTGTGGAGGCATCAACCGAGACCCCGCCGGATAGACTCTTTGCGCCGCAGGGTCTGCTCGGCGCGCTGTGGGGCACAGATGACTCGGTGCGTGCGGCGCTCGGCTGGGCGACAGGCCCGGCAGAGTCCGGCAGCGGCCAGATCCAGCACGCGATCCGCACCGAAGGCATGTTCGACTTCTTTGTCATCGACGGGCCGCGCGGGCGCGCCAGGCTGATCGGCAATCCCTGGGATGAAGCCGGTCCGTCGTGGCGGCTCCTCGATGAGTAGCGGCGATCATCCCAATAGCTCACTCCACCGATGCTGGGGTGAGCGCAGCGTCTGCGGTGATGTAGAGTGTCCCCGGCGCGGGCGCATCGGCTGCGGGTGCGCCCACCCACACATAGTACGCGCCGCCCGCCGCCCCCATCAGATCGACGCTGGGATGGATGGTGCCGTGTGCATCGTCGCTGCACCGCCACGCGCCGCCCGGCGTGAAGATCAGCAGCGCCGTATCCGCCCCGGCTTCCGCCACGAAGAACAGCCGCAGCAGATCGCTGGGATCACTGCCGCCCGCCCAATCGAGGCGGTAATCGGGCTGCGCAGCGATGAAACGCGCGCATTCCGGGCCGAGCGCCGCCGCATCGATGGGGCCGCCGCCCGCCATGATCGCGCCGTGCGCAGGCGGATCGAAGCCCGGCGCTAAGCTGATCGCGCCGTAAGTCGTCGCCCCGCCGATCACCAGCGCGACAGGCGTCGCGGTCGGTTCGGCCACCATTGCACCAGTGGGCGGGATGGTCGGGAGTGCGGTGGGGGCGGTTTTCGGCGTCGGTGTGGGGATCACGTTGGGGCGCGATCCGAAACGACTCAGCCCGGTGATCGGTGGCGGGCGGTTCGGGTCGAGGGGATCGGCGGCACCGCGTGTCAGGTAAAGGATGCCGGGGATCGTGCCGCCGGGTGCCCAACTCCCGATCCACACTTGCACGATGCCGCTGGTGGGGTTGCCCAGCACATTGATCGTCGGGTTGAGGGTGCCAAACGAATCGTCGCCGCAGTACCACGCGCCGTCCGGCATCCGCACGACGAGCACGGCATCCGCGCCCGGTGTATCCGCCAGAAAGAAGATGCGCAGGTAGGGCAGCGGCAGCGCCAGCTCAAAGCTGAGCGACGGCGCGGCGGTGTGATAACCCTCACAGCCGAGATTCGGGTTCGGCTGGCTGATCGCTGGGTTGAGCGCGGCGATGTCGATTGCGCCCGCCTGCCCCGCGACCGCCCCCCACCCATACGGATCAGCGGCACCGGGGCCGAAGGTGAACGACGGCGGCGGCGCTGACCCCGGATCGAGGCCGTTGAGCTGGTCGAAGCGGCGGCTGTCGGCCTGCGGGATCGTCTCCGGGTTGACGGGCCGCTCGGTGATGTAGAGCAGGCCGTAAATGGGCGTGTCCGGCTGATCGGCGGTCACCCACACACCTGTCTCTTATACACATCTCCGAGCCCAC
>JAADYY010000738.1 GCA_010092805.1 Chloroflexota bacterium
ACTGCTTTTGAAGTCCCTCGCCTAGCCGCAAAGCGGCGGCTGCCGTTGGCACACGGAGCGGGATTTAGGGTGAGGGCCTGATTCGCCAACAACATCTGTTGAGTCGCTCAACCGGGCGCGACGTGACCCACCGATGCCCGGACAAGTGATCCATCACCAGAAGCAGGCGTAGCGGGGGGAGCACAGCAGGCAGCGTGGCCTTCACAGTGACCTCCTCACGCCAGCTTGCCCAGAATTGGCGGTTGGGTTGTGGATCGTCCATGGCGACAGGTTGGGACATCGTCGACAACCTGTCGCGGCGTTCGTCTGGTTAACGACCAACTTGTCGTGCCGGCTCGCTCCGGATCGGGGTTCCGCCGCAACTCGCGCACAGCGGCAGCCGCCGCTATTCTTCTTCGTCGTCGTCCTCGAACATCCCGCCGTGGACGTGGCCGTGCGAGCGCTCCGCGTCGGTGGCGGCACGCAGCGCGACCACCTCCACTTCATAGTTGAGTGTCTTGCCCGCCAGCGGCGGGTTGAAATCCAGCCGGACGGCGTCATCCTTGATCTCGACGACGTGCGCCAGATACGTAAAGCCCTCTTCGTCTTCGACTTCGACCACCATGCCGATGTCGAGTTCGTCGAAATCGGGGATGTTCTCCCGCTTGATCTCTTCAACGTCGTCGTCATCGTATTGGCCGTAGCCGTCGTCGGGCGTGACCGTCAGGCTGAACTTATCGCCCAGTGTGCGGCCTTCGAGGGCGGCTTCCAGGCCGGGGATGATGTTCTGCGCGCCGTGTAGGTATTCCAGCGGCTCGTCGGCGTCCTGCCGTGCGACCTCTTTGCCGTCCACCGTGAGCGTGTAGGCCAGGCTCACGACCGTGCCGTCGGTGATTTTCTGTGTACTCATCCGCGTATGCGTCCTCTCGTGAAATCCCGTCTTTGACCGGGTCGGTGCTGGCCCATTCTAGGGATACACCAAGCGAAATGGAAGGTGTAATCGGCCCAAGCACCGCGCAGCTAATCGAGGCGCGTCAGCTTGGCGAAACTGGCCGCCAGCCGCTTGACGCCGTAGCCCTCAAAGCGCACGGTGACCTCTTCATCCTGGCCGTAGCGGTGGCTCTCGATCACGATGCCCTCGCCGAATTTGGCGTGGAACACCCGCTGCCCCGCCTGATACTGCATCTGCTGCTGGGTTTCGGCGCGTTCGTTGGCGCGTTCCTCCCCACGATCCTCGTGCCGCCGCAAATCGCGGGCTGCATCCTCAAAGCGGATGACCTTGCCGCCCCGGTCGCCGGAACGCGATCCGCCGCGATCCCAGCGCGTCTCCTGCTCAAACGCGGATCGGTCGCGCAGATTCTGCACCTGCGCGGTGCCGCCCTCGGTGAGTTCGGCGGGGATGTCGCCCAGAAACCGCGACGGGATGCCGGGCGCGCTCTCGCCGTAGAGTGTCCGCCGGAAGGCATACGTCAGGTACAGGCGCTGTTCGGCCCGCGTCAAGCCGACGTAGAACAGGCGGCGCTCCTCAGCCATCGCGTCCGGCTCGTTGAACGAACGCGAATGCGGCAGCAGGCCATCTTCCAGCCCGGTGATGAACACAACCGGGAACTCCAGCCCTTTGGCGGCGTGGAGCGTCAGCAGCGTGACCATATCCTGGCTGTCGTCCAGCGAGTCGACATCGGCGACCAGCGCCAATTCCGTCAGCAGATCGTTGAGCGACAGATCTTTGCGGTCGCTGATGACGCCGCGCAGCTCCTTGACGTTCTGCGTGCGCTCCAACTGCTGTGCGTCCGTGTCGCTGATCTCGGCGAGGTAGAGTGAGTAGCCCGTCTGCGCCATCACGTCGTCGAACAGCGCGGTCAGGTCGCCGCCCGCCGCGATCTCGCGCCAGCTTGCGAGCATCTCGGCAAAGCGCTTCAGGCTGCCGCGCGCCTTGCCGCTGATCGGCGGGAGTTGGCCGGCCAGGATCAAGCCGAACGCCTGCTCGTAGGTCATGTCGTTATCGGCAACCCAGCGCTGAAACGTCTCGACGGATTTCTTGCCGATCCCGCGCGCCGGCACGTTGATCACACGGGTGAAGCTGAAGGTATCATTGGCGTTGTTGACCAGCCGCAGATACGCCAGCAAATCGCGGATTTCACGGCGGCGATAGAAGCCCACCCCGCCGACCAGCTTGTACGGCACATCGTTCTTGACAAAGGCGTCTTCCAGCGCGCGCGACTGTGCATTCGTGCGGTACATCACGGCAAATTCGCGGTAGGCGAGTTTTTCGCGCCGCACCAACCGGGCAATCTGATCGACGATGTATTCGCCCTCGTCGCCTTCGCTGTAGGCTTCGTGGATCATCACGAGCGGGCCGCCGCTCTGTTCGGTGAACAGGGCTTTGGGCGTGCGCTGTGTGTTCTTGTCGATCACGGCGCGCGCGGTGTCGAGCACAATCTGCGTGGAGCGATAATTCTGCTCTAGCAGGATCAGTTCTGCTTCCGGGTAATCCTGCCGGAAGGCCAGCACATTGCGGTAATCGGCACCGCGAAACGCATAGATCCCTTGATCTTCATCGCCGACGACGAAAATGTTGTTTTGCGGCGCGCCCAGCGTCTTGACGAGCTGAAACTGTGCCTGATTCGTGTCCTGGAATTCATCGACGAGGATATAGGTCAGCCGCGCCTGATACTTCTCGCGGACGGCGGCGTCGGTGCGCAGCAGCACGGCGGTCTGCATCAGCAGGTCGTCGAAATCCAGGGCGTTGTTCGTCACCAGCGCTGCTTGATAACCGGGGTAGGCGCGCTTGACGATCTCGCCGAAATAATCGCTGCTGCTGTAGTTGTCCGGGTCGATCAGTTCGTTTTTGGCCGCCGAGATCGCGTTGAGCACCCGACCGGGGTTGAACTTCTTGCTATCGACGTTGAGTTCGGCCAGCACCTGCCGCACAATCGCCATTTGATCATCGGTGTCGTAGATCAGGAAGTCTTTGCCG
>JAADYY010000198.1 GCA_010092805.1 Chloroflexota bacterium
ATTTATGTAGACACCGCTCATCGCCGTTATGGGGTGGGGCGCGCCTTGGTCACAGCGCTGCGTGCCTGGTTCCATGAGCGCGGCCTGCGTCACTTTGAGTGGCACGTCGCGGCGCACAACCCGGCGGGAATCGCGTTCTGGCGCGCGCTGGGCGGGCGCAGTGTGCTGCTGCGGATGCGCGCCGACGTGATCAGCGACGAAGACAATGGGCATCGCTGATGACACACTTGATGAGATCCTTCATGAGATCAACGAGACAAACGACGGAATCTGCTTCATGATCAATCGCTTTTTGCTGTTTCTTGGCCCGGCCCGCGCACGGACACTCTTTCTGCTGATCGCGGGGACGGGGCTGGTGAGTTTGGTGCTCAATGTGCTGGTCGATGAGTTCACCTGGGTGCAGCCGGTGCAAACGCTGCTGGCGTTGGGTGCGATTGCCGGCACGGCGGTGATCATCCTCGGTAAGCTCGACCCAGAGGACCGGGGGCGCGCCCTGGCGATTCTGCTGCCGTCGCTCGGTGCGATCATCCTCGGCCTGACAGTGCTGCCGAATCTGCTGCTGCCACTGGTTGGCGCGGCGCTCGGCTGGGTGGTGGCGGGGTTTTTGGTGTTTCGGTCGCGCGGCCCCATGGAGTATCAGCAGGCGGTGCGGCACCTGCGCAAAAACGAATACGGCGAAGCCGTGAAGATCATGGACGGGCTGATCAAGAAAGAACCAGAGACGGCCAACCATTATCGATTTCGCGCTGAGTTGCAGCGCTTGTGGGGCAAGCTCGACCGCGCGCGTCGTGACTACGAGCGCATGACGGAACTCGACCCAGAATCGGCGGTGGCATTCAACGGATTGGCAGAAGTCTATCTACAATCTGGCGACTACCCGGCAGCGATGACCGCCGCGCGCACCGCCGCCGATCTCGCGCCGGATGAGTGGGTGGCGCTCTATAACCTCGGCATGATCGCGGATCGGCTCGGCGAGTCGCAACAAGCCGTCGAAAATCTGGAGCAGGCGGCAGCCCTTCGCGTCCCGGATGCCCGTCATCGTCTGCTGATTCAGTTTTACCTGGCGCGGGCGTACATGCGGCTCGGCGATCAAACAGCGGCGGAAGATGCGGTCGCGGCCATGCGGCGGCAGCGCGGCGGCCTGGATGAATGGCAGAAGATTCTCGCCAGTGACCAGGCGACGACGCTACGCGCGGTGCTCGGCGACGATGTGCAGGCCGCACAGGGTCTGATCGATGGGACGGTTGATGTCACTGCGCTGGCCGAAACCGCTGGCTAATCGCGGACCCACCAAGCCATGAGACGCCGCACTACGCTGATCGCCATCTACGTAACGTTTGTGCTCGCCTTCCTGGGTCTGGTGGTTTTTGTCGGCGGGGTGGTCGTTGAGTTTTTCGCGGCCCCGCGCCCGGCAGTGGGCGGCGCACTCTCCCCAGCGATCCTGGTGGCGTTGATGGGGCTGTGTGCGGCGGCGCTGATGTTTCTCTCGCTGTTCACGCTGATCGGTTGGTCGCTAGCGCGGCAAACACGCGCACGCGGATCAGGTTACGGGGATGCCTACCGTCTGATCGAGGCGTTCCGGTTTGGCGACGCAATCCCGCTGCTGGAACGCTCGATCCGCGAAGGGAAAGAGACTTCCGAAGTGCTCATGCTGTTGACCAGCGCCTACGCCTACACAGGACAGCTCGCCAAAGCGCAGGCCACCGCAGACCGCGCCGTCGAACTCTTCCCCAATGACCCAGAATCCTATGTCACGCTGGCGAACGGCTATCGGTTGCAAGCAGCCTATGCAGAAGCGGCGCTGGCGTTGGAGCAGGCGGCGGCCCTCGCCGCAGACCAGCCGATCATTTGGGCGGAGTTGGGGTTTGTGCAACGTTTCGCCGGGCAAGCCGAGCAAGCGCTCGAATCGTTTGAGCACGCCGCCGCCCACGCGATGCCCGCGCCGTATGGGGTGCGCGTCTTTTATCATTTGGCCAAGGCCTACGAGACGGTTGGCGAAGCGCGCAAAGCCGTGCGCGCCACCGCGAAGATGATGAGCGCCCGCGCCGGGCTTGGCCCCTGGAAAACCGCCCTCAAGCCACTGGAAGGTACGGCTTACGGGCAGGCACTCCGCTACGAGATCGCGGCGATTGAGCAGGCCATCGCCGATGCGGACGCGGGCAACCTGGGATGATCTGGTTGATTCGGCATCTGCGCCGCGACTACCCGACCTGGGAACGCCCCGTGAAGATCTCGGTGTTCTCCGAAAAATAAAAAAAAATCGTCGCGCTCCTGGCGGGTTTCCTCGGCCCGGAGTCGCTGCGGCTGCCCGCATTGATCGGGGTGTCGGGGCTTGTGCTGGTCATCGAAATTGCGGTGATGTGGGGCAGCCGGGGCATGATCTCGGAGTTCACACGGGCGCAGCGCCGCTACCTGCAAGGCGATTTTGAAGCGGCACGCACGATCCTGGAAGCGGTCTATGCTGGGGGGCGTGCCGGGGTGCAAGCGCTCACGCTGCTGGGCAACACCTACCGTCAGTTGGGGCGTTTGGACGAGAGCGAGGCTGTTTTGTACGAAGCCGTTAACAAAGCCCCAGATCACCATTTTCCCCAATACGGATTTGGGCGTACACTGCTAGCAAAAGGCCGTTACGCAGAAGCCGTTGACGCGATCCAGCAGGCGCTGAGCGACGGCGCGCCGCCCATCGTTCAGGTTGATCTGGCGGAGGCGTACTACCGGATGGGTGAGGTTGACGCCGCGCGCACCATCCTTCAAACGGCGACCTCCGACGAACCCGCACGCGCGCTGCTGATCAGCTACTTGTGCTATCGTCTGCAAACCGGGCCGCCACCGGACTCAGCATTGATCGCGGCGGGGCTGCCGTTTTGGCAGGCCAGCGCCCAGCGGTTCGCCCACACCACCTACGGCCAAGCCTTAGCTGAAGACCTGGCTGCCCTGGAACGGTTGCAAAGCACGGCCTAACTGCGGAGACAAATTGAGGAGAGAAGATGTATGACCAACAGGCGACGCAGCAGTAACAGCTCTTCATTTTTTCGTATCAGCTTGACTGTCGGCATCGTCGGCATTTTGATCATTGGGGCGGGTGTGATCGCCTTCTTCTCGGATCGGGCGTCGCGTCAGGTGCCGCTCAATGTCGAACCGTTTCCTGGCGCAGAACCCTGGGGCGCGCCGCAGCCTGGGCGCGGCACTTCGCAGAGCCTTTTCTTCCGCGCCGCTGACCAACCGGACACCGTTGCCAGTTACTACAATGAGCGGCTGATCGAGCACAATGGCGGCGATGAGGAAGCGTTGTGCGTACGGCTCCCTCCTAATGGCACGAATCGCATCGATCCGAATAACCCGCTCAGCATTCCGTTTGAGTATCGTTGCCTGTTCGACCGTTCCAATTGGGATATGACGCAGTTCACGCGTGTGCGCATCTACCCAGGGGCACCCAATGACGATCCATTTCTCAATGCCGAAGGGCTGACCGTGATTGAGTATGAGCAGGTATGGAACCCGTAACAGTGCCTACCCCCGAATCCGTACCTGAACCGCAGCCCCCCCAGACTGAACCGGAACCGCCGCGCCGCCGCACGCCCTGGTTGGTCTTGCTGCTTGGCGTGATTGGCTTAGGGTTGGCGGTGTTCATCGGCACACAGG
>JAADYY010000739.1 GCA_010092805.1 Chloroflexota bacterium
GACCGTCTGCAACTGCCCATACGTCACCGGGTACTTGGCGATGTGGTACGGCAGCGGGATGTATTCGCTGCGGCGCGGCTTTTCGTCATCGTGGCCATCGTCGCTGCCCATGATGAACTCCCCGGCGGGCACTTCGCACCACAGGATGTGCGGCAGACCGTCGGGGCGCAGCCCGATCCCCGGATCTGGCGAATCATCTTGTCCATCGGGCGGCATCCCTTGACACAACCTATTGGCGCTTTGAGCCAGCCTATCAATCTCCGAATACCGCTGCACACCGGATTGCTCCCGAACAACCATCAAAAGGCGGGCCAGCGCGTGCTCGCCGTCGCCGAGGCAGCCGAAATCAAGAAGCTGCTGCACGCAGCGCACCGCGAAGGTGTTCGGTCGCCCCTCCCGTTGGATGTTCGACAACAGCGGGTGCCCGTAGAACGCTTGCGTTAACAGGGCTTCGCGGTCGTCGTCGGTGTTCACCAGCGGCTGCAAAATCTGCACGGCACGCGAAAATATTTCTTGCGGCAGGGGGTTCGAGGACATGGCACGCTCCGAATAATGCTAGATTGCTAATCCATTATAGCGCCAGATCGCCCGGCTGATGCGTGGTTTGCGCGCGGGGGTCGGGGGCGTCGAGCAGATCTTGCAGAATTTTTATGCCCGATTTATGCCCGTTTTGCGCTGCTCGCCGAGACTTGAACCAGATCATAGGACGTGTTAATCGGCGGGCGATAAAAAGCGGCGCGGCGGCTGCCAGGAAATTTGAACTGCGGCTGGCGGCGCGGCCATAATTATCAGGGCAAACACCGTCGCCATGTCATGTTTTGCGGGGTGGCGGCTGAACAGGAACGAAAAGGAATGGGGGAGATGAATCTGAATCGCTACACCAATAAGGCGCAGCAGGCGTTGATGGCTGCGCAGTCACTGGCAACGGATTACGGGCACAACAGCATCGAGCCGGTGCATGTGCTGGCGGGGCTGCTGACGCAGGAAGACGGCGTCGTCCCGCAGATCGTCGGCAAGATTGGGGCGCGGCCCGCCGCCGTCATGAGTGAGGTGCAGGCCGTACTCGATGGACTGCCGCGTGTGAGCGGCAGCAATGTGAAGATCGGGCTGAGTCGCCAGACCAGCGATGTGCTGGGCCGTGCGGAGAAGCAAGCCAGCCGCATGAAGGACGAATACGTCAGCACGGAGCATATGCTGATGGCGCTGGCGGATAACTCGTCCGTCGCGGATTTGCTGAACCGGCACGGCGTTGATGCGAACGCCGTTTTGCAGGCGCTGGCATCGATCCGGGGCGGCCAGCGGGTCACGACGCAAGATCCAGAAGGGACTTACAACAGCCTCGAAAAGTACGGGCGGGATCTGACCGATCTGGCGCGGCAGGGCAAGCTTGACCCGGTGATTGGCCGCGACGAAGAGATCCGCCGGGTGATTCACATCATCAGCCGCCGCACCAAGAACAATCCGGTGCTGATCGGCGAGGCGGGTGTCGGCAAAACGGCCATCGTCGAGGGGCTGGCACAGCGGATCCTCAACGGTGATGTGCCGGAGGGCCTGAAGGACAAGCGCATCGTCGCGCTGGATATGGGCAGCCTGGTGGCCGGGGCCAAGTATCGCGGCGAATTCGAGGAACGGCTGAAAGCTGTCCTCAAAGAGATCGCCGACAGCGAGGGCAGCATCGTGCTGTTCATCGATGAGCTGCACACTATCGTCGGCGCGGGGGCAGCAGAAGGGGCGATGGACGCTGGGAACATGCTCAAGCCGATGCTGGCGCGCGGCGAGCTGCGGATGATCGGCGCGACGACGCTCGACGAATATCGCAAACACATCGAGAAGGATGCCGCGTTGGAGCGCCGCTTCCAGACGGTGTTCGTGGATGAGCCGGCGGTTGAGGACACGATCAGTATTCTGCGCGGCCTCAAGGAGCGCTACGAAGTGCATCATGGCGTGCGGATTCAGGACAGCGCGGTGATCGCGGCGGCGACGTTGAGCAACCGTTACATCCCGGATCGGCAGCTTCCCGACAAGGCCATCGATCTGATCGACGAAGCGGCGGCCAACCTGAAAATGGAGATCGACAGCCGCCCGCTGGAACTCGACCGCGTTGAGCGCTACATCATGCAGCTTGAGATCGAGCGTGAGGCGCTGAAGCAGGAACGCGATAAGGTTTCGCGGGGGCGGCTGGATGATTTGGAGGGCGAACTCGCCAACTGGCGCGAAGAACTCAACGCGCTGACGGCACGCTGGCAGCAGGAGAAAGCGGCCATCGGACGCATCCAGGACATCAAGGCAGAGATGGACGAGGCGCGCATCCAACTCGAACGCGCCGAGCGTCAGAGTGACCTGGAGACAGCGGCGCGCATCCGTTACGGTACGCTGCCCGAACTCGCTAAGCAGTTGGCGGCAGCCGAAGTAGAGATCGAGGCCAAGCGCGCCGAAGGCGGCACAATGCTGAAGGAAGAGGTGGACGCCGACGAGATCGCGGCGGTCATCAGCCGCTGGACGGGCATTCCGGTCGCGCGGCTGCTGGAAGGCGAGATCGAGAAGCTGCTGCACATGGAAGATCGGCTGCACGAGCGTGTTGTCGGGCAGGAAGACGCGATCCGTGCGGTGGCGGCGGCGGTGCGGCGCAGCCGGGCGGGCCTGCAAGAGCGGAATCGCCCGGTGGGGACGTTTCTGTTTCTGGGGCCAACTGGTGTCGGCAAGACGGAAATGGCGCGTTCGCTGGCGCACTTCCTGTTCGATGACGAGGGCGCGATGGTGCGCATCGATATGAGCGAATACGGTGAGCGCCACAGCGTCGCCCGCTTGATCGGCGCGCCGCCCGGCTACGTGGGCTATGAAGAGGGCGGCCAGCTCACCGAAGCTGTGCGTCGTCGCCCGTACAGCGTGCTGCTGTTCGACGAGATCGAGAAGGCGCACCCAGAAGTGTTCAACATCTTCTTGCAGGTGTTCGACGAAGGCCGTTTGACCGATGGGCAGGGGCGCACGGTCGATTTCAGCAGCACGGTGATCATCATGACGAGCAATGTCGGCAGCGACTTGATCAAGCAGATGGGCGCGGAGGCCGCCGTGGAGGATGTGCGTAACACCGTGCTGCGCGTGCTCGATGCGCAGTTCCGGCCTGAGTTCCTGAACCGGCTCGATGAGATCATCATCTTCCACAGCCTGGCGCGCGAGCACATCGAGCGCATCGTCGATATTCAACTCATCCGCCTGGAGCGGCTGCTGGCCGAACGCCAGATCACGCTGGAGCTGACCCCGGAAGCCAAGACTCTGTTGGCGGAGAAGGGCTTTGACCCGATCTTTGGGGCACGCCCGCTCAAGCGTGCGCTGCAGCGGTTGGTGCAGGATCCGCTGGCGGTGGCGCTGCTGGAAGGGCGCATCGCCGGCGGTGATCATGTGATCGTCGAGGAGATTGATGGCGAACTGCGCTTCAGCCCGGTCACGTTGACCCCACAGCCGTAACCGAAGGGCTGCCGCCCCTGA
>JAADYY010000740.1 GCA_010092805.1 Chloroflexota bacterium
CCCAGAATCGGAATGGGGATCAGGAAGGTGCCCAACAAACCGCCAACAATCGTGCCGAAGATGCTGCTACATGAGGCCCCGCGCGTGCGGATGCCCAGAAACGGTGCCCAGAAATCACTGGTGCTCGCCAGAATCATCAGCAACGTGATCACGATCAGCCAGGGCAGCGTGAGCATCTCGAAATTGGTCAGCGCGGCGTACAGCACACTGATGGCCCACAACAGCGCAGGCCCCGGCACAATCGGGATCAGGGAAACGATCAGCGCCCCCACCATCAACACCGACGTGATCAACGTCAACCCAGCGATCTGAAGTTCCACAAGACAAACCTCCTTAGATAATGTATGGCCGATAACTTGTCTGCGATGCACCTACGATGAATAGGTATCAGGCAGGTCGTTTAGGAAAAGGACGGTATCGCCCGCCTGGAGTACCCGTTGATACCAATCGACTGCCTCGCCGAGCGCCGCGACGACATGCAGACGATCTTCCGGGAAGCCCGCGTCGAGCAGCCCCGCCTTGATCGGGGCGGTTTGCTCGACACCGACTAAAATGACATCGGTCGCGTGGGCCGCTGCTGCTGCGCCTAACTTGTGATTTTCCTCGTCCATCAATGGGCCGAGTTCCACCATCCCCGGCGTGATCAGCAGGCGGCGTCCGGTCGTATGCATCGACAGTACCGCTAGCGCGTTGCGCGCCCCGACCGGGTTGGCGCTGTAGGCATCGTTAATAATGGTGATGCCATTGGCCGTCGTCTGGCGGTTGAGGCGGTTTTCGGCGGGCTGCAACCCCTTGACGCGCTGCGCCACTTCACGCAGCGACATCCCTTCATGCACCGCGACCGCTGCCGCCAACAGCAGATTGGTGACGGTGTGCGCGCCGAGCAATGGTGCCTCGAACACTGCGGATGTATCGGTTTGCCTATCGATCACGGTGAAGTGCAAACCGCTCAGCGACTGGGTGACACCGGTGGCGACGAAACGCGGGCCATCGGCGGGGGCATCCGCCGGATCGATCATGCGGCTGACGGCGATCCGCTCGGCGGGGTAGCCGCGTTCGTACATCGCACGCACATATGGGTTATCCCAGTTAAAAACGCCCAGACCATCCGGCGGCAGCGCCTTGATGATCTCGTATTTAGCGATGGCGATGTTCTCCAGGCTGCCGAAGCGCTCCAGGTGCTGCGGCCCGACTTCGATGACAATGCTGATCGTCGGGTGCGTCAGGTCGCAGATGCGGGCGATCTCGCCGGGAATGTACGCGCCCATCTCGGCGACGAAGTATTCCGTGCTGTAGTCGTCTGCCAGATCGTTGTTGATCGCGATGCAGACGCCCATCAGGGTGTTGTAGCTTTTTGGTGTGGGGTAGGCGTGGTAGCGTCCGTTGAGGATGTGCGCCAGATAGGTTTTCGTGCTGGTCTTGCCGTAACTGCCCGTGATACCGATCACCGTTGGGTTCACCGCCGCGAGCACGCCGCGTGCTTGCCGCACAAAGCGCCCGCGCAGATAGCCCTCAACCGGACTCATCACCGCATTGCCGATCACTAGATAGAGCGGCGCGAGCAGCCAAAGGATGAAGCCAACGGCACTCACCGCCACAAAGCGCAGCTCACCCGCCGACTCCGGCAGTGCTCCTACGATCAGCAGCCCAATCAGGCTGCTCAATGCGGCTGTGACGAACGCCGCCCCCAACAGGCGGCGGGCACGCGGAGTCGCACGAAACGGCTTCTTGATCTCGCCGATGGTCGGCGGCCACACCGCGACCCCGGCGGATGCGAGCGCAATGAGCGTCGGCAGCAGATCGCCGGGCGCTTCGCTGAGCACGACGATCAATGCCGTGCCGATCAGCCAGGCGAGGGCCGGGCGTGCGGGCAGCCAGCGCTCACGGCTGGCCGCGACCCAACGCAGATAGCGCCCGCTCATATACTCTTCGATCTGGTAAAAGCGCGCCTGACGGTAAATCCGGTGGCGTGTTCCGGCCAGCC
This sequence comes from Chloroflexota bacterium, assembly GCA_010092805.1. Classification (GTDB taxonomy): domain Bacteria; phylum Chloroflexota; class Anaerolineae; order Aggregatilineales; family Phototrophicaceae; genus Flexifilum. Next base: position 1,985 of record JAADYY010000740.1, read on the forward strand.
AGACGAGCAGCACAATGATGAGAACGGGATCAATCATGGACATTTCAGCTTTGATCGGTGAACTGCACCGCGTAATCCTCGGCGTCGGCTTCGATAAACCGGATCAGCCGCTCGCCTTCATCGGTCAGCGCGACGCGGTCGGCCTCGTTGAGTGGTTCGAACGGTTCGATGATCAGGGTGGCGGATTGTTTTGCCCGCTCCACTTTCCAGATCCCGCGCACGAAGCCATCGACGAGGATCGTCGCCAGCACCCGCCCAGCCGATAAGAACACGCGCCGCCTCGCTTCCTCAGAGATCACGCGGGTGCGGTCAGCGTGCGCCAATATCAAATTATCGAACATGGGGATGAAGCGAACGGGCGCGGGTGTATCCCCAGATAGAATCTCTAACTCAGGCAGGTCGTAAAGCAGCGCTTTGCCGCCCTCGCTGCGATACACCACCAGATCGGCGGTCAGCGGCGCAAGGGCATCCTTGAGCTTGGTCATGCCCGTCCACGCCTGGAAATCCATCACCGACGCCGGGCCGAACGCCGCCAGGTATCGGCGCAGCAACCCACCCAGATTCGGCGGCTCCGGCGGCCCCAGCCACAGATCAGCCGGGACATACGTCGTGGCGCTGCCACTGCCCCATGTTCCGCTGGGCGGCACCTGCAACAGCGGCAGATAGCTGCGCACCGCGTATGCCAATGCACTCGGGTCGCGGTCGGGGGCCGTCTTCAGCAGATGATTGCTCAGCTCGCCGGTGGAGCGAGGCTGCTCCGTGAGGAAAGGCCGCGCCGCTGTCACCAACGCCGCGATGTCCAGCCCTCTGGCGCGCTGGCCGTAGAACGCATTCAGCGCGCGCGCCAACGCCGGGGCAATTGTCGGCTGTACCCGCTGATGATCCTCGGCGGTGACGAGATGCAGCGTCGAACGCATCAGCGCCGCCCGGACGATCTGCCGCGCCTCGATCAAGCGGGTGAGATCGTCGCGGCGGAAGTTGTGTAGGCGCGTCCATAAGCCGATATATGGCGGGTTGGGCACCTGCGCCTGCAACCCGATCAGCCCCTCGACGGTTTCCGGGATCGGCAAATCGGATCGTTGCAGCAGCAGTTGCCGACTCAGCAGCGTGCGATTGAGTTCGCGTTGGGTTAGTACGCGCTCAGCCATCTAATCTCACAATCAGCGCTTCAACTCAGATCCAAATCAATGATCTGATGGCCTGAAAAAGTGATCAACTATACGCACGGCTTCCGCCAAACGTTCCAGATAGCTATAGTGCCCGGCTCCAGGGAAGGTGACCAACCCCGCGTCGGGGATCGTCTGTTCGAGCAGTTGGCCCTGCCACAGGGGGGTATCTTCGTCCTGGTCGCCCCAGAGCAACAGCGTCGGGCGGCTGACGCGCGCGGCAACCGGCAGCAGATCTTCACTGACGACCTGGACGAACGTCTCACGGAGCGCGCCCGCCTGCTGATAATCTACCGAGCCGTAGCGCTGGTTGTACCACGCCCGCAGATCATCGGAGAGCCGCCGCGCTCCAAGCCGCGCGAGGCCGTCACGCAGGCCGCGATATACGCTCAGCCGCAGCCGCTGGCTCACTGGCGTCGGCGAGCGGACTCCGGCGCTGTCGAACAGCGCGATCTTGTCGAATCGATCCGCGTGATCTGCGCCGAGGACAAGACCCAATCGCCCCCCGAACGAATGCCCGATCAGATGCACACGCGCCAGATCGTGCGCATCGAGGTAGGCGATCACGAACGCGGCGTAATCGTGGACGTTCCAGACGGGGGGGGGCGGCGGAGTCGCGCCGAACCCCGGCAGATCCGGCGCATAGAGGC
>JAADYY010000741.1 GCA_010092805.1 Chloroflexota bacterium
CACCCGCTGATCACCCGCCGCTGTACGGTGACGGGCGCGCCGGAGAGCGGATCGTCGCGATGCTCGCCGAACTGACCGCTCAACGCGCCATGTGATCCCATCTGGCACCTGGCGCGGGCAAACATTTATGGTTCACGGTGTTCGGATCGCGCTACAATGCCACTGTAATGAGTTTGGTGACCGTTGACGAAAGTGGGTACATGACATGTGGACACCCCAGCGTGTGCTGGCGCTGTCGGCCCATACCGATGACATGGAATTCAGTGCCGGCGGCTTCGTCAGCCGCCTGATTGATGCACAAGTCGAAGTATATTCGGTGATTTTCTCAATTGCGCGGGCGTCTGTGCCCGCCGGCTACCCCGAAGACATCATGGCACAAGAAGCCTACGCGGCACACCAGATCATCGGCGTCGATGCCGCGCGACTGACGATTCATGATTACCCGGTTCGCTACTTCCCAGAACATCGGCAGCCGATCTTGGAAGAAATGGTGCGCCTGAACCGCGAAATCCAGCCGGATCTCGTGCTGGTTCATGCCAGCACCGATGTTCATCAGGATCATGAGACGGTGCACAACGAGGCTGTGCGTGCCTTCAAGCGCACAACCATGCTGGGTTATCTGGTGCCCTGGAACAATTTTCGCCTGGAACCACGCTGTACCGTGCCGCTGGCGGCGCATTTTATCCAACGCAAGATCGATGCCGTCGCGGCATATAAAACGCAGACCATGCGCAATTACAGCGATGCAGAATTTCTGCGCAGTTGGGCGCGCACGTGTGGTATTACGGTCAACGCGCCTTACGGTGAGCACTTTGAAGTGATCCGCTGGGTATTGTGAAACATTCACATCTACATTTATCTGACGTCGCCATAGGGGAGACACCATATGTCCATTCGTGCGCAAGCGATTGCCGAGTTTTTAGGGGCTGACCTCATGGGGCCGGATTTGGATGTGATGCAGGTTGGCACACTCGATGCGCCGCAGCCCAACACGCTCATTTTCGCCAAACGCTATGACCCAGCGTTTGCCGAGCGGCTCAACGCGGCATCCCCTGTGCTGGCGCTGGTGCTCCCGGAGTATGCTGGGCAACTTGAGATCTCGCATATTCTCACGACCAACCCCCGCCGTGAATTCGCACGGGTGGTCGAACAGTATTTCAGCAAACGCTACCCCCCTGGTATTGCCCCAACAGCCATTATCGCGCCCACCGCGCAGATCGGCGAGCAGGTGCATATCGGCCATTACTGTGTTATCGGCGAAAACGTCGAGATCGGCGCACACACTGTACTGCTCAACCATGTGATCATCAACGATAATTGCGTCATTGGCCCGAACTGCCTGATCAAGTCGCACACTGTGATTGGCGAGAAGGGATTTGGCTACGACTTCGAGGACGATGGCACGCCGGTGGCCGTGCCCCACAGCGGTCGAGTCATCATCGGTGCCGAAGTGCACATCGGCGCGCTGGTTTCTATCAATCAAGGGACGATTGGGGATACCGTCATCGCCGACCGCGCCAAGATCGACGATCATGTGTTTATCGCCCACAATGCCCAGATCGGCGAAAATACGCTCGTCATCGCCGGGGCTGAGATCAGCGGTAGGGTGCAGGTGGGCAAAAATGTGTGGATTGGGCCGCAGGTGTGCATCATCAACGGCATCACAGTGGGCGACGATGCTTTGCTAGGGATGGGTGCTGTGGTGAACAAACCTGTTGAGCCAAACACTGTGAATGTGGGCAATCCAGCGCGTGTACTCCGCCCCCGCCACAACCGTTCCTGATACCCACTACACCTGACAATTCCTTGAGGATCAACCTGATGCGTGTTTTGCACATGCCCACAAACACCGCTTCGCGTGTGTCGTATACCGTTCGTGCTGAGCGCGCCATCGGGCTAGACGCTTATGGGATTGTTTTTGCTGGGGCCGTCACCCAGAGCGTCGCTGGGCTTCACGCGATTCCGCTAGGCAATCGTAAACAGCCGGTGCAGGTGGCATACAGCAGCCTGCGAATGCTAAGTGCGCTAGCCCGCTATCTGCGTTCAGGTCAACCTGATATCATTCATTGGTATTACAATGGCTTTGCAGATCGTTTGTATTTAGATTGGCTGCTCTTGCGTGTGCTCAACAAGCCGGGTGTTGTTGAGTTGACAGGCGCGGACATCCGCATTCCGGAAATCGAGTTTGCTGAAAACCCATACTATGTCGCTGTTTACCACAACGGTTACGAATACCGCCACATTGAAAGCCGTCAGAATTCACGCAAGCGACAGCAGCGGTTTGCCCGGGTGGGGTTTGTCCCAGTGATCATGACGGGGATGGCACAGTACATCCAGCCGGACATTTTTCCCCGTTTTTATTCTGTACAGCAACGGCTGATTCTTAGCGAATTTGAACCTCACTATCCCGACACGAAAAACCGACGCCCGTTAGTTATCCACAGCCCCACCGCACCGATTGGCAAAGGAACGGCGGCTGTTCTGAGCGCTATCGAGCAGCTTCAATCACATTACAGTTTCGACTTTCGTCTGATTCAGGGCATGCCCCGCCATGCAGCGCTGGCACTGATGCAAACCGCCGACATCATCCTCGATCAGTTTGTCGTTGGTGATCGCGGGTTGGTGGCGGTGGAGGCGATGGCTTACGGCAAGCCGGTGATTTGCTACCTGAAACCGTCGCTAGTGGCGGCCTACCCGCCCGAAAAC
>JAADYY010000742.1 GCA_010092805.1 Chloroflexota bacterium
AGCAGATTCTGCGTGCCGCCACCGATGATGTGCAGCCGCTCGACCGGGTGCCCGCTGAGCGCGATCAGCTTATCGAGCACATAGCGGTACTTCAGCGCGAGGCTTTCGTACACTGTGCGCATCACCTGCCCGACTGTCTCCGGGATGGGCTGGTTGGTGCGCTGGCAGAATTCGCGGATGCGCCCCGGCATGTCGCCGGGCGGCAGGAACAGCAGATCATCCGGGTCAACGAAGCTGCGGAACGGTTCGGCATCGACGGCCTGCCGGGTCAGTTCGGCATAGTCGTAGGTCATGCCTTCCGTTTGCCAAGTCGCGCGGCACTGCTGCGCCAGCCACAGGCCCATCACGTTTTTGAGCAGCCGATACGTGCCGCCGACGCCACCTTCGTTGGTGACGTTGGCAGCGTAGGCGGCATCGTTGATGATCGGCTCGTTGACTTCCACGCCCAGCAGACTCCAGGTGCCGCTACTGAGGTAGGCGTAATCGTGGGTCGTCGTCGGTACAGCCACCACCGCCGATCCGGTATCGTGACATGCCGGAGTGATCACGGGAATGTTGTTGTACGTCCCGATTTGGGTACCGGGATGCACGATCTCCGGCAGAATCTCCAGCGGCACGCCAATCGCGCCGAGCGTCTCGCGATCCCAATCATGGGCGCGCGGGTTGTAAACCTGCACCGTCGTCAGGTGCGTAAATTCGCAGGTGCGGCTGCCGCTGAGCCAATAGTTGAACAGATCAACGATGGTCAGCAGCGTGCCCGCCGCGTCCAGTAGCGGGCTGTTGGCGCGGGCGAGATTCGCCAACTCGTACAGGCCGTTGATCACCATGAACTGAATGCCCGTCCGCTCGAAGACCATGCGGCGCGGCACCCGCTCGAACACGTAGTTCATCGACTCATCAGTGCGGCCAGTATCGCGGTAATGCAGCGGATTCGCCAGCAGCCGCCCATCACGATCCAGCAGGGCAATATCGACGCCCCAGCTATCGACGCCCAGCGCGCTCACATCCGGCCCAGCGAAATCGATGCCTGTTGTGATCTCGTGCCAAATCCGCAGCACATCCCAGTACAGCCGATCCTCAACGCGGACGGGGATATTCGGGAAGCGGTGGACTTCGTTCAGGTGCAGCCTACTGCCATCGAAGCCCACTTTTGCTACCCGCCCGGACTCCGCGCCTAAGTCAACGGCAATGACTTGTCGGTCACTCATCAGACAACCTCTCAGCCCAACTCAGCGCGGGTACGCCGTCGGTACGCCACCGTCCACCTGCACGACGGCCCCGGTCGTTTTGGCGCTGCGCGGCCCGGCCAAAAATGCGATCACCTCGGCAACATCCTCCGGCAGAATTTCGACCTTAAGGGTGTTGCGCTTGCGGTAGAATTCGTTGAGATCCTCGACTTCGACGCCGTACTGTGACGCCCGCGCTTCCTTCCAGTCCGAATCCCAGATGCTGCTGCCCCGGATCACGGCGTCGGGGAGCACGGAATTGACGCGGATGCCGTGTGCGCCGCCCTCTTCGGCCAGGCAGCGCGCCAGATGCAGCGCCCCGGCTTTGGCGGTGCTGTAAGCGCTGGCACCCTTGCCCGCTGTGAGGCTGTTCTTGCTGCCGACGAAAACCATCGAACCGCCGAGACCCTGCGCCTGCATCACCTTGAAGGCTTCCCGCGCCATCAGGAAGTAGCCGGTGAGCATAATGTCCATTTGCCGCTGCCACTGCGCCAATGTCGTTGCTTCAATCGGCGCGCTGTCCGCGATCCCGGCGTTGTTGACCAGAATGTCCAGGCCACCGTAAGCCATGACCGCGCTACGCACCGCATTCTCAATGGCTGACTCGCTGGTGACATCAGTATGCACGAAGGTCGCCCGCCCTGATCCGAACTGACTTTGCAAATCGCCCGCGACGGTTTCGCCACCCTCCACGTTGATGTCCGCGACAACGACATGCGCGCCATCCTGTGCCATCCGGTACGCTGTCGCCCGCCCGATGCCGCTCGCCGCCCCGGTGATCAGCGCGACTTTCCCGGCCATATCACGATCTGGCGGCGCGAGTTTGAGTTTGTACAGTTCCAGCGGCCAATACTCAATGTCATAGGCTTCTTTAGCCGTCAGGCTGTTGAAGCCGCCAATCGCCTCGCTCGCGCCGATCACGCTGATGGCACGGTGATACAGTTGGCGGCTGACATCGGCGTTCTTGACATCCTTGCCCGTCGTGACCATCCCCAGGCCGGGCAGCAAGATCACACGTGGGGCCGGGTCACGGAGTTCGTCGCCGGGTTCCTTGTTCTCCTCAAAATACTGCTGATAGCGCACGCCGTAATCTTCGATCCCGGCGCGCAGCTTCTCGCCCAGCGCATCAGCACCTTCCGACGGCGACCAATCGACGTACAGCGGCTGCCGCTTGACATGCACCAGATGATCCGGGCAGGCCGCGCCGCGCTGGCTCACTTCACTTGTGCGCTCACTGCCGACCATATCGAGGACTTCTGGGCTGTCGTCGAACTGCAAGATCGCATGGCGCTGCTGCGAGACCGCCCCGCGAATGACGGGCAGGATCGCGCTGATGAGCTGCTGACGTTCAGCTTCGGCGACCGGCGTGGTTTTCAGGTCGCCGAACACGCGCTTGCCGCGCTGCCGCTCGGTCAGGAAGTCTTCGGCTTCCTGAATGATGCGGATTGTGGTGTCGTAGCAGGTCTTGGCATCTGGCCCCCAGGTGACCAGGCCGTGCTTGCCCATGACGACGCACTCGATGTTCGGGTTCTCACGCACCTTCGCGCCGATCCATTTGCTGAGCGTGAATCCCGGACGGATATACGGCACCCACGCCATGCGCTCGCCGTAGACTTCCTTTGCAGCGGCTTCGCCATCCGGCGCGCAGGCAATACTGATCACCGAGTCCGGGTGCGTGTGATCGACGTGCTTGTGCGGCGTGAAAGCGTGCAGCAGCGTCTCGATGCTCTGACGGGGGCGGCCTGGCTCGAAGACGGTGTGTTCCAGATAGGCGACCATATCTTCGTCGGTCATCTCGTCGCGGGCAAACAGCGGCTCGATCTCATCCATCTTCAGCAGCGCAAACTGCTTTTCTTTGATGGTCAACACATCCGAGCCGGACGCTTTAACGGCCAGCACTTCGATGGAGCGCCCCACGTGATCGGTGCGGGTGAGTTTCGAACTGGTATTGCCGCCGAAGATGTTGACCACAGCACGGTCACGCCCTAGCAAATTGCTGCGATACACCAGGCCGTCGAGATCCGGCAGCGCCGTCGCCTCGGCAGGGTTCCAAAGATTATCTGGCATGTTGATTGTCCCTCAGTGGGTGGATCAATGAGTAGGTTAGATAGTGGGATGGCCGCAACCAGCCTGACGGCGGCGCGGCGGAGGACGGACAGTCAAGCGAGACAACGTGAATCACCCCAGGACGACTCTGCGCCTTTGGATACATCGAGGCTGTCCGTAACAATTTTAGGCTCGACATAATAATTTTCGTTTGCTTTCGGTGTTTCTTCAGTCTAACGCCGGATGAAAGCGCTGTCAAACATTCGCGCGCTCACCGCACAAGCGATTCACTGCGTTGCAGCGCGACGACATCCACGCGAGCACCCGCCTCACGGAATTGGCAAACATGATCCTGCGGGGCATCGCTCGTTGTGATGATCCGGTCGGTTTGAGCAAGCGTTGCGAAGGTATACGGTGCGACTTGATCCCACTTGCTGCCGTCTGCGACGATCACTGGCGCGACACACCGCGCCCGCAGCGCCTGTTTGATGGCCGCTTCTTCTGCATCCACATCGCTGATGCCGCCCATGAGCGACAAGCCCCGCGCGCCGAAGAACCCCGCCTTGAGATTGATGTCTGGCAGCGTCTCTGGGCGGCCTACCAGCGAAACGGAGTCACGGCGCACGCGCCCACCCGGCAGCAAGACTTGAATCTGCGGGCTGTCGAGGAAACTCTGCGCGATGATCAGACTGTTGGTGACGACGGTCAAGCACTCAAATGCTTTGAGATGCCCGACCAACGCATAGGCTGTGGTGCTGGCGTCGAGCGCGATGCAGTCGCCGTTCTGGACCATCTGCACACACGCCTCGGCGATCAGATCTTTCTGGGCGCGATGGTTGTTCAGACGCACTTGAAACGAAAGTTCCGGCGGTACCGCGCGCAGCTCACGGCGAACTGCGCCCCCATAGGTGCGGTCGAGAAAGCCATTGTCTTCCAGCGCCCGCAAATCCTGGCGGATAGTCACTGTGCTGACGTTCATCAGGTCGCTCAGCGCCTTGACCGAGACGCGCCCTTGTCGTTCCAGCCGCTCAAGGATGGCCCGACGACGTTCTTCCACAAAGAGAGACCCACGCATTTGACACTCTATCCAAAAAATCATACACTTTGCCACGACTGTACCCGATCCACTCACCCCCCGCTACCCATTGGTGCTATTTTTGCAAGCGATACATTTGCGTAAAAAGGAATAAAGTTTCATGCCAGACTCCGCTTACAGTCAACTCGTTGAACAGCTAACTCAACGCGGCATTGATGTCGAGCAGGTGAAAACCAAGCTCAAACAGCAGCACATCGAAACACCGTCATGGGGCTACGGCAACAGCGGCACGCGCTTCAAGACCTTCCCCTGGCGTGGCGCGGCGCGCAACATCTCCGAGAAACTCGAAGACGCCGCCTACATCCACCGCCTGACCGGGGTTGCGCCGTCCATCGCCATGCACATCCCCTGGGACAAGACCGACGATTACCCGGCCCTCAAGCAGCAAGCCGAAGATCTGGGGATTGCGATTGGCGCGGTCAACCCGAACCTGTTCCAGGATGAGCAGTACAAGCTCGGCAGCATCACCCATCCCAGTGGCAGCGTCCGCGAAGCAGCGATTGCACGCATGGTCGAGTGCTGCGAGATCATGGCCGCGACGGGCAGCACGCTGCTCAGTTTGTGGTTCGCCGACGGCACCAACTATGCCGGGCAGGACAGTATTCGCGAGCGCAAGCACCGCATGGAGCACGCGCTCGCCGA
>JAADYY010000743.1 GCA_010092805.1 Chloroflexota bacterium
CAGTGCCTAAGCTGCACAGCGCAAACGCTTGAGTGAGATGTTTGAGTGGAAGTGAGATGTTTGAGTGGAAAGGAGCGCAGGCGCTCCGCCCCATCGCCGCACTGTGCGATAGCTGCGCCTGAAATTTTCGATGAAAGACCAGACCGAAATCAACGAAATGCTGGAAATCAATGAACGGCAGTCGGATTTTTACAATACGCGCAAGAAATCGGGGTTCACGGGAGTCTGGGCGGGATTTCGGCGGCGGTTGAGCCACTTTCGCGGTGATATTGGCATCAAGCAGGATGTCTATGAGCGCCATCGGCAGTGGTATGGCGATCTCACGGGGAAAAAGGTGCTCGATTTCGGCTGTGGGCGGGGCAACATCCTGATGCTTGAAATTGCCCGGCAAAGTGCGGAGTATCTGGCTATCGATATTTCCGCAGCGGCAATTGAAGCGGTTCAGCGGAAGCTGGCCGCCCAGCAGATCGCCCACGCGCGCGCTGAAGTGCTCGACCTGTTGGCGCTGGATGAATCAGAAAAATATGATCTGATTTATGCCCACAGCGTGCTCCATCACTTCAAACATTTCGGCCCGGTGCTGGAAAAGCTATCGAAACACCTGAACGATGACGGCATCGTCATTGCTCATGATCCGATGGACACCGCGCCGGTCGTGCACGTTTTGCGGGCGCTGTATCGGCCATTCCAAGATGATAAGGATTGGGAATGGCCCTTCACTCGTCAGTCCATCGCCGAAATCCAGAAATACTTCCGCATTGCGCAAGTGCAGGGTGTTTTGGGGCACTCAAAATGGGCGTTCCCGCTTTACGTCGTCGCCCCCGGCATGGGGCGTCAGCGCGGCCAGAAAGCGCATCAACGCGATATGCTTCAGGCTACCGATCTTGATCGCGATTTGTATCGGTGTATGCAGGTCAGTATGCTGCTCACCAAAAAATCTTGATGCCACCCGGCAGAAACGAAGGCGTTTTAAGGCGACTCCGTGCCGCTTGCCTCCGCGAGCAGCGCGTCGAAGCGTTCCCGCAGGCGGCGCGCCCAGTTCGTGAGGTTGTGCCAGGCGTGCGGCCCGTCCGCCCCCCAGATCAAGCGATAGCCGCCGTAGCCGAAGTAATCGGGCATCTGCAAGCCGTAGCTGGTGCCGCTGGCCGTCACTGAGGGTTCGACGCCGATAATCGGGATGGCGATGCTGCGCGCAGCCGCAATGTGTGCCAGAAATTCGTTGGTATCGAGCTGGGTCTGCCGCAAGCTCAGCGTGGGATCTTGCATCGGCACGTCAGCGGCGGATTCGGCAGCAGCCCGCCACTGATCCAGATCGTCGAAGCGATGCCAGCGCACCGCCTGCAAAAAGTAGGTTTTGTGATAATCATAAAACGGATAGCGGCGCGTCCCCTTCACATAGACCGTCCAGCTCGCCGGGTCAACGACGCTCGGTTCCGGCAGGCACCACAGATGCAGCACCACATGATTATCGCTGATCAGGTGCGGCCAGCGAATCATCTCGACGCCGCGGCGAAACTGCGCGCTACGGTGAAGCTGCTGTTGTTCCTCGCTCATCAATTTTCCGTTGTGATTGGTCGGTTGTCACCCAAAGTATAACCGGACTGCCGCATCGCTGCGCGTGGATTGCGTCATGTTCTGTGCTAAAATGCGCCCTATCAGCACACGCTTAATCAACTGACGCAGACGGAAACCACGTGATGAGCGATTGGAAACCCGTGATCGGCCTGGAAATCCACGCCGAACTCCTGACGAAAAGCAAAATGTTCAGCAGTTGCCCGGTGGTCGATAGCGTCACCGCCGCGCCCAACACCGCCGTTGACCCGGTGACGTTGGGGCTGCCGGGCACGCTGCCAGTGATCAACAAAGAAGCCATCGAAATGGCGATGATGGTGGGCCTGGCGCTCAACTGCGCGATCCCGCCGTTCAACCAATTCGCGCGCAAAAGCTACTTCTACCCCGACCTGCCGAAGGGCTACCAGATCAGCCAGTATGAGCACCCGCTGTGCGTCGACGGCTACCTCGATATTGATCTGGAGGACGGTTCCACCAAGCGCATTCGTGTGCGCCGTGCGCACCTGGAAGAGGACACGGGCAAATCGATGCACATGGACGGCGGCTACAGCCTCATTGATTACAACCGCGCCGGGGTGCCGCTGCTGGAGATCGTCACTGAGCCGGACATCAACAGCGCCGACGAAGCCGAAGCCTTCGCGCGCAAGCTGCGTGCGATCTTGCAGTATCTCGGCGTCAACGACGGCGATATGTCAAAGGGCGTGATGCGCGTGGAGCCGAACATCAGCGTGATGCACAAAGACGACACCGGCTTCCGCACGCGCACCGAAGTGAAGAACCTCAACAGCATCCGCAGCGTCCACCGCGCGATCCTGTACGAAGTTGAGCGGCAGATCAAAGCGTGGGAGAAGGACGAAGGCGTCCGCCGCGCGACCTTCGGCTGGGACGAGGCCAAGCAGAAAACCGTTTTGCAGCGCTACAAAGAGGCCGCCGACGAATACCGTTACTTCCCCGAACCCGACCTGCCGATTGTCGAGATCAGCCCGGAATGGGTGGAGGCAGTGCGGGCGCGCCTGCCGGAACTGCCCAACGCCAAGCAGGAACGCTTCATGAATGATCTCGGCCTCAGCCGCTACGACGCGGGCGTGCTGGTCGCGGATGGCCCGGTCGCCCACTACTACGAAGCCGCACTCGCCGCCGGGGCCAACCCGAAATCGGTGGCCAATTGGCTGATCAGCAACCTGTTTGGGCTGATGAACCGCGACAACGTTGACCGACAGGACATCGAGTCGATCAAGCTCACGCCAGAAAAGCTCGCGTCGCTGGTCAAGCTCGTTGACGATAGCGTGATCAATAAGCAGACGGCGGTCGAAGTGCTGGCCGAATCGTGGGAGACAGGCGACGATCCAGCCCAGATCGTCGAGACGAAAGGCCTGGCGCAGATCTCCGACGCGGGCGCGATCCAACCGCTGATCGCGGAGGTGCTGGCCGCCGAAGACAAGATGGTGCAGGATTACCTGGGCGGCAAAGATAAGCTGTTCGGCGCGCTGATGGGCAAGGTCATGAAAGCGCTGGAAGGCAAGGGCAACCCGCAGGTGGTGCGCGAGACGCTCACGCAGATGCTCGACGACATGCGCGGCTGATCGCCCGGAGGTACGAGCGGCGGCGCGCCTTAAGGTTGTGGGGCGCTGCCGCTCCAAACAGAAAATTCGTTCAAGATCGAACATCACAATTCGCATTTCTGTGCTATAATTTTTATTCAAGCATATTAGGCTCGACCGAAGAACATCTAACCCATTGAATCGACAAAGTGATGAGGAGTGTTGTCAGTGGCTGGTTGGCATCAAACGATCATTATCGGCAATATCGGGCGCGTTAAGGAACTGAAGTACCTTCAGAGTGGGCGCCCGGTGCTCAATTTCACCGTCGCTGTCACCGAAAACTGGAATGATCGGCAGAGCAACGAACGCCGCGAAAAGACCACATGGTATCAGGTGGCGCTCTGGGGGCCGCAAGCAGAAACCCTCAGCCAGTACCTGACAAAAGGCAAGCAGGTGATGGTCACGGGGACGGTCAGCGCACGCGGCTATAC
>JAADYY010000199.1 GCA_010092805.1 Chloroflexota bacterium
GGCTTCTAGAGGGGGATTTAGGGTGAGGGCCGCGTGCGCTCCCTTCGCCCCCATTTGCGAATGCGCGCTGCCCTACGGGCCTGACTTTGGTCATGCGCCCGGCACCGATCAGCATGTGATCTGCACCGGGCGATCTTCTGATGGATTACGGCCCGAAAAATTCCGCTGGCAGCTCGCCTGCTGCGGCGCTGTCGGGCGGCAGCGTCGGGATCGGCGCTGCGAGCGGTGAGATCGGCTCGGCCTGGCTCAGGTTGACGGGCGGCAGTGTCGGCACTCTGTTGCTGTTGAAAAACGGCGCTGACCACACCCCGATCACGGGCAGCGCCCCATTGATGCCGCCGTAGATGGCGAAGATCTCGCCAGTGCCGGTGGTGTTGCTGTTGCGTAGGAACCAGTACGCCAGATCGGGCACGTACATGCCGACGGTATCGCCGCCGCTGCCGTCCCAATCGCCGACGACCGGCAGCCCACCGTTGATGCCGCCGTAAATCAACGTGATGTCGGCAGCGCCCGTGCTGTTGCTGTCCCGCAGCAGCCACAGCGCATTCGCCGGGTTATACAGGCCGATGGTATCGACGCCGTCACCGTTCCAATCACCGACGATGGGCAGCGCGCCGGGGATGCCGCCGTAAATGGCGAAGATCTCACCCTCACCGGTGGTATTGCTGTTGCGCAGGAACCAGTACGCCAGATCGGGCACGTAGATGCCCGGCGTATCGATGCCATCGTTGTTCCAATCGCCCATCAACGGCAGCCCGCCCGCGATCCCGCCGTACAGGAATGTCCGATCAGCGTCACCCGTCGTCAGATCATCGCGCAGCAGCCACAGCGCATTCGCCGGGTTATACAGCCCAATCCCATCTTCGTGAGTCAGCGGCGGGCCGCCACCCGTCGGGGTTAATGTGGCGGTGGCGGTCGCGGTGGCGGTCGCGGTCGGGGTGGCCGTTGGCGGTGGTGTGTTTGATGGTGTATTGGTTGGCGTGAACGTCGGCGTGAGCGGAACGTTTGTGTTGGTGGGTGTATCCGTCGGCGTGAACGTCGGCGTGAACGTCGGCGTGATCGGCAGTGTGCCAGTCGGTGTGATCGATGGGGCTGGGCTGTTGGTGGGCGTGAGCGTTGCGGTTGGCGTGTTCGACGGTGCTACAGTGACTGTGGCCGACGGCGTGAATGACAACGTTAGCGTCGGCGTTGGGGTAGCGGTTGGAAAGCCAAAATCAAAGGTGTTCGTTGGCGTCGGCGTCGGCAGGTTGAGCTGGAGCGCCGCATCAACTTGAATGCGCGGGCGAGTCAGGCCGTTACCGCCGTCGGTGACCAGCACACCCGTATTCTGCAGATCGGCGAGGAGCTGCGCGACGCTGGCGTTGGGGTTGGCCTGCCGCAGAATCGCCCAGGTGCCCGCCACATACGGCGAGGCCATTGAGGTGCCCTGGAAAAACTCGTAGGTGTCGCCCGGCGTCACACTCGACTCGATGAACTGACCCGGTGCCAGCAGATCGAGGAAGCTGGCGCTGTTCGAAAAGGAGGCGACCTGATCGCTGACGCTGATGCCTGGCGACCCCGCGACCGTCGTCGCGCCCACACTGACCACATTGGGCAGGCAAGCCGGGCTGCTGATGGCGCTTTTGTCGCTGCTGTTGCCAGACGCCGCCACCACCGCGATGTTCTGCGCCGTCAGCAAATTGATCTGCGTGCGCACGCCGCTGGTGTCATCGGCTTCGCAGGCCGCGACACTCGTGAACGCGCCGCTGCCCAAACTCAGGTTGACAGACGCGATATTCAAGTTGCCGCTCAGGGTCAGCACGTGATCAAAGCCCTGAAGAATATCGCTGTCGAAGCCGAGCGTACACGGCGCGCTTTCCCCGGCGTTGACAACGCAGAAGACGTTATTTGTGAAGATGGAAAAGACGTTGATGCCGATGATCCCGGCACCGGGCGCGACCCCGTCGAATGTCCCCGGCGCGTTGCCCCCGGCGATCCCGGCGACATGCGTGCCGTGCGTGCAGAATTCGCAACTGCCCGCGCCACTCCCCGGCTGGTACGGTGCCGCCGCGCCGAACCCGATCTGTTCGGGCAGGCCGTTGGGGCACGCCGGGATCGCGGGGCTGGCGGTGCCGAACGCGCCCCCGACCAATTGGCCGTTGGTATCGGTGGTGAAGCAGGCTTCGGCCACGCGGCTGCTGGCCATCGCCGGATGATCGAATTCGACGCCGGTATCGAGCACCGCAACCGCCCAGCCCGTGCCGTCGTAGCCCAGATCCCACGCCACATCCGCGCCGATGAGCGGGTTGGCCCGTTCTGTTTGGACACTGTAGAGCCTGTCGCGCGTCACGCGGCGCACCGCCGGGTGAGTGCGCAGTTCGTCCAACCCGGCGGCATCAACGATCATGGCGACATAGGGCAGCGAGCGATAGGTCGTCACGCTGCTGATCTGCGCGGGGCTGGCGTTCAGCGCCGCGATCAATCCGGCGCTTGTCGCTTGGACGGCGCTGCGCTGCTGCTGAATGGCGTTGAGATCGCCGCCAAGCGCGGTTTCGGGTGTATAGGCGATCTCTAACTCAACGATGACGGGAAAGACATCCCCGCCGAACGCCGTCACGCCCGGATCGACTGGATCGACCGGGCCGCTCGAATCGGTTTGGGCACCGGCTGCCCCGGTCAGGAGCAGCAAACTAGCGATGATCAAGACTGACAGCAGCAGAATCCGCTGGATTCGCATACAATTACCTCGGTCTCATCTACATTGGTCTGTGGTGTGGGCGGCCACCAAATGGGTCCCCTGGACAGCACCTTAAATGTGCCTTCCGCAATGATGCGTGAACGCTCATTTAATGATCGGTGAAAACGCTGGCTGATCGACGCACACCAGTTCCAATGTACCATTAATACATCAAAGCTTTGATAAAGCTCGTCACATTGGGCGATGTCTGATCCCCAAGACGATCTACAAAGAAGGGAACTGTTACATGCCAAAAGTGGCGTTGATCGGTGCGGGCAGCACCGTATTTGCTAAGAATTTGATGGGCGATATTTTAGCCTTCCCCGAATTGGCCGAATCGATCCTGAGCTTGCACGACATCGACGCGGAACGGCTGCAAACCTCTGAACGGGTGGCGCAGCGGGTGGCGGCGGCGCTGGGCGCGCACCCCATCATCGAAGCGACGACCGACCGCCGCGCCGCGCTGGACGGCGCAGATTACGTCATCTGCATGATTCAGGTGGCGGGCTACCAACCCGGCACCGTCACCGATTTCGAGATCCCCAAAAAGTACGGCCTGCGCCAAACTATCGCCGATACGCTCGGCATCGGCGGGATCATGCGCGGCCTGCGGACGATTCCCGTGCTGCTGGACATCACACGCGATATGGAAGCGCTGTGCCCGGACGCGCTGTTCATCAATTATGTGAACCCGATGGCGATGAATCAGTGGGCGCTCAGCCGGGGCACGTCGATCAAAACGGTGGGGCTGTGCCACAGTGTGCCCGGCACCGCCGCCGAACTCGCGGCAGACATTGGCGTGCCGGTTGAGGACATCTATTATCGGGTGGCTGGGATCAATCATATGGCCTTCTACCTGACCTTCGCGCACAAACACACCGGCATCGACCTCTACCCCCTGATTCAGCAGGTCGTCGATGAGGATCGCGTGCCGGAAGGGAATCGTGTCCGCTATGATATGTTCAAACGGCTGGGGTATTTTGTTACTGAGTCCAGCGAACATTTCAGTGAATATGTACCCTGGTATATTAAGCGCGACCGCCCCGACCTGATCGAAGCGTTTAATATCCCGCTGGATGAATACATCCGCCGCAGCGAGGAGAACATCGCCACCTGGCAGACGCTGCGCGCCGAACTCCTCAACGGCGACGCGCCGCTGGAAGTGACGCGCAGCCGCGAATACGGCTCGCTGATCATTCACAGCATCGAGACGGATACGCCGCGCACTGTGTACGGCAACGTCCCGAATCGCGGCGTGATCACCAACCTGCCGGGCGACTGCTGCGTTGAGGTGCCGTGCCTGGTGGATCGCAACGGCATCCAGCCAACGTTGATCGGCGCTTTGCCGCCGCACCTGGCCGCGCTCATGCAGACGAACATCAACGTGCAGGCGCTCACCGTCGAAGCGGCGCTGACCTGCAAGCGCGAACATATCTATCACGCCGCCATGCTCGACCCACACACCGCCGCCGAACTGTCGCTTGATGAAATCTGGTCGCTGGTCGATGATTTGGTCGCGGCGCACGGCGACTGGCTGCCGGAGTACATGTAAAATGCGCGACGTGGTGATCATCGGCGGCGGCCTCACCGGGCTGGCGGCGGCCTGGGAACTGGAGATGCGCGGCATCGACTACACGCTGATCGAGGTGAAGCCGCGCCTCGGTGGGGCGATTCGCACGCAGCGGCGCGACGGCTTCGTGATCGATGACGGGCCGTTTGTGTTCCGGCGGGCAAACGACTCGGATGATTGGGCGTTTCTGGGCGATTTGGGCCTGTACGATGCGCTCACCCCGCTCGATCCCACCGATTCGCAACAGGTGATCTTCAAAGACGGCACGCAGGCGCTGATCGATGCCCTGTGCACGCGGCTGACGTTGGGCGCGCTCATGCGGCGGATGGCGGTCAGCAGCCTGGGCCAGATCACGCAAGGGGGGCGTGCGCGGTTGGGCGTGTGCCTGGAAAACGGCCTGCTGCTGGGCACGCGCGCGGCCATCGTCACGGCCCCGGCGCGCTACGCCGCGCACATGCTGCAAGCGATCACGCCGGAGGCCGCCGCGCTGATCGGTTATCGTTATGCGCCGGTGGTGCGGCTGTCGCTGGGATTCCGCCGTGCCGATCCGCCCGAGTCTGCCCGCGAGATCGCCGCGCCGCCGCTGCTGTCATCGTCGCAGGTGCAGATCAAGCGCTGGCTGCGTGTCGAGTCGCCGCACCGCGTCCCCACAGATCACACGATGATGTGGTCCGAGATCGCATTGAGTGAGCCGCCGCCCCGCGACATTGAGGCGTTCCTCAAGGTGGGCGCGCTGCGTGCGTGGCTGGGCGATGCCGCGACGATCAGCGTGGGGTACTGGCCGGAGTCGCACCCGCTGACGCGCGACGACCCGGCCTTTGCCGCGCAGCTCGCCGCCCTGGAAGCCGCGCTGCCTGACAGTGTGGTGATCGCGGGCAGCGATTACCGGGGGCGGTCGCTGGCGCAGCGGGTGGCGCAGGGGCGCGCCGCCGCCCGGCAGATCGCGGGGTATCTGGGCCGCTGATCTGCCGAGATCATCTGCTCAGGCGTCGGGGCGGTAACGGCGGTTGGGGTCGCGCGCGCCCCAGATGACTTTTTCGGTGAGGATGCGCACCGTCATATCACCCCGGATGGCGATCTGGCACGACAGGCGCGGGTAGCCGAAGCGCGCCGCCAGTTGATCGTGCCAGTTTTCCGGGGCGGGTTCGCCGGCTTCGAAGTGGACGCCGCAGGTGGCGCAGAGGCCGCGCCCGCCGCAGTTGAAGGTGCTGGTGATCCGTGTGTACGGCGACAACCCGGCGTCGAGCAGCGTTCGCCGCAGGTTTGCGCCATGCGGGGCGGTCATGACGCGCGTCTCATCGTCGATGAGGATGCGGAGTTCGTGCGTTTGTGCTTCAGTCATCGATCCGCTCAGGCAGCTTGGCGGCATCGCGCAGGCCCAGCCCGGCGAACCAGCGGAAAAATGCGCCGCGCTGCTTGATGGGCGGCAGATCGTCGGCGGCGAAGCCTTCGCCCTGCCAGCCGCTGTGGAACGGCAGCAGCGCATACCCGACCTGAAACCCGATCAGCGGCTGGATGCGCCCGAGTAGCAGGCGTATTTCCACCGCGACCGCGCCGCGCACCGCGAATCCGCCCATCCCCATCCCTTTGGGATCGGTCGGCTGGTCGGCGCGGTTGGCCGGGGTCGCCCCGTTGACCGGGGTGGTGGCGGTCTCTTGTGGTGTCACGCCGAACCCCGCCCCCTGCCCGCCGATCTCGACGAGCGGATAGAGCGAAAAGCCGCCCCAACGGATCAAGCGGTAGCCGAGCACAAAGCC
>JAADYY010000744.1 GCA_010092805.1 Chloroflexota bacterium
CCTGACGCTGGAAAATGATCCCGGCGTTGATGGGGAAATGTTTTTTCAGGTTGCGCACGCTCACCAGCACTTCTTTGCCGTTCTGGCTCTTGCGTTCGGCCATCGTCTCGGTGGCTGGCGCGACACTAGACATTTTCGACGGCTCCTTCCCCAGCGACAGCGTCTGCATACAGCGGATCGCCCGTGCGCACATCGACCCAGCACGCCTTCAGATGTTCCGGTTTGGCATCGGGCGCGGGCACCAGCGGCGGCATCTCGACGTTGCATTTGCCAGGGATGCGGAAGGTGCAGCGGTCGAAGAACGGGCAGCCCTGCGGCGGGACGCGCATATCCGGCGGCGACCCTTCGATCTGCGTCAGCTTCTCCTCCTGCACGCGCATATCATGGCGCGGCAGCGATTTCAGCAGGCCGAGTGTGTACGGGTGGCGCGTGTCGCGGAAGACATCTTCCGCCGCGCCGCGCTCGACAATCTGGCCGCCGTACATCACCTGCACCGTGTCCGACAAACCGGCCACCACCCCCAAATCATGGCTGATCCAGATGATCGCCATGTCAAATTGTTCCTTCAACTGCTTGACCAGTTCCAGAATTTGCGCCTGAATGGTCACATCGAGCGCCGTCGTCGGCTCATCCGCAATCAGCAGCTTCGGGTTGCACGACAACGCCATTGCGATCATCACGCGCTGGCGCATCCCGCCCGAAAACTGGTGCGGGTAGTTCTTCAGGCGGCTCTTGGCGTCGGGGATGCCCACCATCGTCAGCAGCTCGGCGGCGCGGTCGCTGGCGGCGCGGTCGTTCATGCCCAGGTGCAGCTTGAGCGCTTCGGTGATTTGCGTGCCGACGGTCAGCACCGGGTTGAGTGAGGTCATCGGGTCCTGAAAGATCATGGCGATGTCCGCACCGCGAATCAGCCGCATGTCTTCCGCCGGCAGTCCCAGCAGATCGCGGCCCTCGAAGAGCACCTCGCCGCGCTCGATCTTGCCCGGCGGGGTGGGGATCAAGCGCATGATCGAGAGGGCGTGAACACTCTTGCCGCTCCCGCTTTCGCCCACCACCCCCAGGGTCTCGCCCTCATTGAGCTGATAAGAGACCCCGTTGACGGCGTACACCGTACCTTCTTGCGTATAAAACCGTGTGACGAGGTCTTTGACCTCCATTAAAACACCCAATGGTCGTACCCTCCTCTAGGAACTGATCGTTGGAACTGAACTGGCAATATTGCTTAAGCCTGGCCCGCCAGGTCAAAACATGTATTATTACGAATGTTAAGGGGTCTTTTGTAAGATTATAGATCTTCACGCACGGTGCGCAAATTTTGCCCACCCTGTGAACACGGCGCGTATGCACACAGCTTGTAGAAGATACACACATTACAGGTATGAGGTTCAAAGTTTAATGCAAATGCAAAGGGCATGCCACTTTGGACATGCCCTACGAAGCGCGGTGGTGAGTTTGGGCCGTGTGCGGCTTATTCGCTCTCGCTGGTGTGCGTGTCGGCGTTGGCGGCGGCAGCCGGGGCCGGGGTCGGCGGCAGCATCCCCTTCAAGAGGTGCTCCATCGCCATCGTGTGGCTGTCGACGCCGCGGCTGCGGAAGAAGTCGGTATCGCAGAACCAGCCTTCTGGCCCAAACGACACATGATGCGTCCCGTTGGTGCCCGCGAAGGTGGCATCGTACGAGACAAAGCGAATCCGATCCGGTTCCTGCGCGTAGCGGGTGGCTTTTTCCACATCGCTGACGACATTCTGCCCCGAAGCGTAAGGCAGCGGCTGGCGCTTGAGCATGGGCTTGAACAGCCGCTCCAACGTCATCACGTGCGGGCAGATGCCGTAGCGCCGGAAGGATGGGCTGGTCGAATCCCAACCGTCCGGGCCGAGCGTGATCGTATAGGTGTCGTTGTCGCCGCGAAACTCAACGGTGAGGCTGTTGAACGTCACGCGCTCCGGTTCCGAGGCGTACTGCTTGGCCTTCTCGATCTTGCCGATCATGCCGTAATCCATGTGCTCGTCCTCCGTCTAAAAACAGACAAATATGATTCGCTGCCACGCCCCTTGATGAGCGGCGCAGCAAAAAAACACGCGATTTTCAGGCGTCAGAAAATCGCGTGTTTGGGAGATCCGTATACGGTTGCTGTGAGTGCTTTCGCGTTGATCATCGCCGTTTCTCACATGCCGTTAATGTGTTTAAGTTTATGCCAAGATTAAGCGAATGTCAATAAATTGCAACGAACTGTTAGAAATTGGGGCAGATGCGCGTAGGCCAAGCACGGGGCAGCCGTCGATTCTGCGGTCGGGCTTCGGTATATTATAATTACAATGAGCCAGACAATGGGTACGGAGGGATGCATGGTGCGGCGGTGCGCAGCGTTGATTCTGACAATGGTGTTGAGCGCGTGTAATTTAGCCGTGCCGCAGATCACCCCAACCATTGCGCCCACCCGCGCGCCCTCACAAACCCCGCAGATCGTGGCGCTGCCGACCGACACACCAACGCTGACCGCGACCATCACACCCACTGTGACGCTGACGCCAACCCTGCTCCCGTCGGATACGCCGACGCTGACGCTCACGCCCACGATCACCCCGTCGGTGACGCTGACGCCGTCCGCCACCCACACGCCGACGCCGACCCTGACGCCATCGCCGACGCTGACGCTCAGCCCCACGCCAACCGATACGCCGACACCGACGCCGACCCTCACCCCAACGATCACGCCCACGTGGACGCCATC
>JAADYY010000200.1 GCA_010092805.1 Chloroflexota bacterium
CCCCGTTAAATCTCCCAACCCACCCCCCCAAAATGTTTATCCCCCCCCCCCCCCCCCACGCGGGGGTTGGGGGGGGCCGCGCCGCGGGGGGGTGCGGGGTGGCACGGCTGCGCCGGGGTGAGGGGTGGCACGGCTGCGCCGGGGTGAGGGCGCTCCCAGGGGCACACAAGACCGCAGATGTAGAACCCATTTGATGCGTTTGCCCTGGGATGGTGCCGCCCGAGAGTTCCACAACGAACAGAATCGTATACAATGCTTGTACAGGCCGTCACAAATCACGTGCCGTTTGAATCGACGAAGACTGCATAGATACACGGGATGCAGATGTGATGACATTTCTCTCCCCCCGCGAGCGCCAGACCTTAGCGGCAGTTTGCCTGACATTGGCTCCTTCGTTGAGGCCAGGGCCAGACGATGCCCCCCAGCTTTTTGCAGCTAACGCAGCCGATCTGAAGGTGGCTGCTGTCATCGAAGATCTGTTCGCCGACCTGCTCGATGACGGGCTGCGCCGCGATCTGCGCTGGTGGCTGACGCTGCTGGATAACGGGCTGGTCAACTGGCTGACGAGCGGGCGCGGCGGGCGCTTCGCCGATCTGCCGCAGGCAGACCGCGAGGCAGTGCTGCGCACATGGGCTGAAAGCCGCGTCCCGGCGGCGCGCAAAGCGTTTCACGGCGTCAAGCGGCTGGCGCTGTTCGTGTTCTACAGCCGCCAACCTGACCCCGCCGCGCCGAACCCGACCTGGGCCGCGTTCAATTATCACGGGCCAGATCGCGATCCGCCCCCGACAGTCGCAGCCGATCCGATCCAGCCGCTGGCGATCACTGGGCCGACGACGCTCAGCGCCGATGTGCTGGTGATCGGTTCGGGGGCGGGGGGCGGCGTGGTCGCTGGCGAATTGGCCGCCGCCGGGCATGATGTGCTCGTGATCGAAAAGGGCGCTCACTACCGGGACAGCGAGTTTCACGGGCGCGAATACGACAGTACGCAGGCGCTGTTCGAGCGCTCCGGGGTGTTGACGACACGCGATCTCAGTATGCAGGTGCTCGCTGGGAGTGTGCTGGGCGGCGGCACGACGATCAACTGGTCGGCGTCGCTGCGCCCGCCGCAGAGTCTGCTGCATGAATGGGCGCACGATCACGGGTTCGGCGGGGCGCTCAGCAGCGACTACGCCCGCAGCGTCGAGGCCGTGTTCGAGCGGACGTGCGTCAACGCCGAGGCCAGCGCGGTCAATCCGCAAAACTGCGCGCTCAGCGACGGCTGCGCAGCACTTGGCTACGACGTGAGCACGATCCCGCGCAACGTCGATGGCTGCACCGATTGCAGCTTCTGCAATTTCGGCTGCGCGGCGGGCACGAAGCAGAGCACGCTCAAGACCTACCTACGCGATGCCGTCGATCACGGTGCGCGGATCGTCGTGCGCGGTCACGTCGAGCGCGTGCTGATCGAGCGTGGGCAGGCCGTCGGCGCGGCGGTGACGGTCACAGACGCGGCTGGCGCGGCCCATGCCGTCACGGTGCGCGCACGGATCGTTGTGGTGGCGGCAGGGGCGCTGCATACACCGGCGCTGCTGCTGCGCTCCGGGCTGGCGAACGCGAATATCGGCGCGAATTTGCACCTGCACCCCACGACGCTCACGTATGGCATCTTCGCACAGCCGATTCGTGGGTGGGACGGTGTACCGATGTCGCGGATGAGCAGCGAATTTGTCGATTTGGATGGCGCGGGCTACGGGGTGCGGCTGGAAACCGCGCCGATCCATCCGGGGTTGGCGGGGCTGATGCTCCGCTGGACAGACGCGCACACCCATCGCGCCACGATGGGGCAGCTTGAGCGCATCGCCAATGTGATCGCCATCGTCCGTGACCGTCACGGTGGGCGCATCCGTATTGACGGGCGCGGCCAACCCGTCCTCGATTATCGGCTGCACCCTTACGACGCCGATCACTTGCGGCGCGGCATGATCGAGGCGCTGCGGGTACATCACGCGGCGGGCGCGGTGGAAGTTTCCAGCGGCCATTACCACCCGCTGATCTACCATCGCGGCAACGGTCGGTGGCCGAGTTTCGAGTCGTTTCTGGCGGCGGTGGCGGACGCGCCGCTGCACCCCAACACCTTCACGCTCTCCAGCGCGCACCAGATGGCGTCGTGCCGCATCGGTGGGGATACCGCGCTTGGTGCGCTCGACCCGACCGGGCAGAGCTACGAGATCCGCAACCTGTATGTGGCGGATGCCAGCGCGCTGCCAACCGCGACCGGCGTCAACCCGATGATGACGATCATGGGCACGGCGCATTACATCGCCCAGCAGATCAAGGCGGCGCTGTGACCGTGCGCGTGCGCCGGGCTGTCGCTGAGGATACAGCGGGCTACATCGCGCTGATCAAGGCGATTCTGGTCGAAGACCCGCCCGTCGATACCCCTTACGCGCCCGACGAATTCGATCCGGCGGTTGAGGCGATGGCCGCACGCATCGACGCGCTGAACGCCGCCGACAATTCGCTGTTGCTGGTGGCGCTGCAAACGGCGCTCGGCCCGGTCATCGGCGCGCTGACCTGCGGTGGCGGGCCGCTCAAATCGAATCGACACACGACTGAGTTAGGTGTCTACGTCGCCCAGCCCTGGCGCGATCGTGGGGTGGGGTCGGCGCTCATGCGTGAAGCGATCCGCTGGGCGCAGCTCAACCCGGTCATCGAGCGCGTGGAGTTGGAAGTCTTCGCCGGGAACGCCCGCGCCATTCATGTGTACGAGCGGTTCGGCTTCACGCACGAAGGCCGCAAACGGCGGCTGTATTATCGCGGCGGCGCGGCCCATGACATGCTGATCATGGCGCTGCTGCTGGACAAACCGCCCATCGAATCTGCCTGAGACTCACGAGGATATTTCATGACATCACCCGAACGCCGCCCCTCACTGATCGCACGTATCGCTGCGCCGGAACCCGCCCCACCCTGGGATCTACTGGCGGCGGGGATCGCGGTGGTGTTTGCGTTTTTTGCGCCCGTCTTCGGGGTTTTGGTGGCGCAGGCGTGGTTCGAGGGGCAGCCCTACGCGACACTCGCGGGCTGGGCGTTGGGGTCGCTGGCGACGGCGGCCTTCGTGTGGCAAACCCGCCGCCGCCCCGAAGATCGTGCGGCGCTGCGGTTGGGGCCGTCCACGACGCCGCTGCCGTTCGTGATGTTCATCGCGGTTGGCTTCGCGCTGGCGTTTGATCTGATCGGCCTGGCGCTCACGGGGGATTTTCTGCCCACCCCGGAGCTGCTCGGCTTTGATGTGGCGGCGGCGAGCGTGGTCGCCTGGATTGTGGCGTTCGTCTTCATGGTGATCGCGCAGCCAGTGGCGGAAACATTGGTGTTGCGTGGGCTGGCCTTCCCGGCGCTGCGCACCGCGTTCGGCCCCTGGCCCGGTTTGATTTTGTGTGCGCTGCTGCACGCGCTGCTGCACCTGCTGACGTACCCGCCGAATTACATCGGCGTCGGCCCCATCAGCCCGATCTGGTACGGGTTCGCCCTACCCTTGCTCGACGCGCTGGTGATTTGCGTGGTGCGGGCGGTCACGGGGTCAACG
Organism: Chloroflexota bacterium; assembly: GCA_010092805.1. Classification (GTDB taxonomy): domain Bacteria; phylum Chloroflexota; class Anaerolineae; order Aggregatilineales; family Phototrophicaceae; genus Flexifilum. Next base: position 3,566 of record JAADYY010000200.1, read on the forward strand.
CGGGCGGCGCTGGTCGCGCACGCGGCGTTCGGGTTGTTCGCGCTGCTCAAGCTGTTCGTGATCGTCACCTGAAGCGGCGGTCAACGCGGCAGCAACCCGCATCTAACGAATCGTCGAGCGCACGGCCCAACCGACCCTTGATCGTGCGGCACGTCTCTGTTAGAACTTACGGGAACACGCCATATCGGCTTTAACATCCCCGCTTGAACTGGCACTTGTATAAGATCTTTGCTAGATCATCTTGACGCCACCGCCAAGTTTTGCTATATTTTGCTCGAATTCGTTAGCACTCAGGCTTTGCCAGTGCTACCGCGCAGGTGCCACAAAGCCATTAACCTGAGTGCAACTCAAACTGAACAGGTCAAACCGAACAGGAGTGAAGGCGATGTCCCTCAACATTCGTCCTCTGGGTGATCGTGTGATCGTCGAACCCATCGAGCAGGAAGAGACCATCGCGGGTGGTCAGTTGGTGCTGCCAGAAACAGCAAAGGAAAAGCCGCAGCAGGGTGCCGTGCTGGCCGTTGGCCCGGGCCGCCGTGATGAAGACGGCGAACGCATCGAGATGGATGTGAAGGCCGGCGACACGGTGCTGTTCGCCAAGTATGCGGGCACCGAGATGAAGCTGGATGGCAAGAAGCTGCTCATCATGAAGGAAAGCGACATCCTGGGCATCATCGAAAGCTAAGCGCTCAGGCTGTTTGCTGGTTGAGTCGTACGATAACAGGTCATTAGACAACCCATTTTAGAGGAGATTTAAAATGCCGAAGCAGTTGATCTTCCGTGAAGAAGCCCGCCGCGGCCTGCAGCGCGGCGTGGATAAGGTCGCCGAAGCAGTTGCGACGACACTGGGGCCGAAGGGCCGCAATGTGGCGCTGGACAAGAAGTTCGGCGCGCCCACCGTCACCCACGACGGCGTGACCGTCGCCAAGGAAATTGAGCTGGAAGACGCCTACGAAAACATGGGCGCGCAGCTCCTGAAGGAAGCGGCCACCAAGACCAACGACATCGCGGGTGATGGCACCACCACCGCCACCGTGCTGGCGCAGGCCATCGTCAACGAGGGCCTCAAAAATGTCGCGGCGGGCGCGAACCCGATGCTGCTGAAGCGCGGTATCCTGGCCGCCGCCGAGCAGATCGCCCGCAACATCGCCGAGCAGGCCATCCCCATCAGCACCAAGGAAGAAATTGCCAACGTCGCCAGTGTGTCGGCGCAGGACACCGAAATCGGCAGCCTCATCGCCGAGGTGATGGACAAGGTTGGCAAGGACGGCGTGGTGACCGTTGAGGAAAGCCGCGGCCTGGAATTCGAGACCGAATACGTTGAGGGGATGCAGTTCGACCGTGGCTACATCAGCCCGTACTTCATCAGCAACCCGGACTCGATGGAAGCAGCCATCGACGAGCCGTACATCCTGATCTACGACAAGAAGATCAGCGCGGCGCAGGACATCGTGCCCCTGCTGGAAAAGCTGGTGCAGATTGGCAAGCGCGACCTGGTGATCATCGCTGAAGATGTCGATGGTGAAGCGCTGGCGACGATGGTGCTGAACAAGATTCGCGGCATGTTGAACGTGCTGGCGATCAAGGCACCGGGCTTCGGTGACCGCCGTAAGGCCATGCTCCGCGACATCGCTATCCTGACGGGCGGCGAAGTCATCAGCGAAGAGACGGGCCGCAAGCTGGAAACCGCCACCGTTCAGGACTTGGGCCGCGCCGGTAAGGTCGTGAGCACCAAGGACGAGACCGTTGTGGTGGACGGCGCGGGTGAAGAGAGCGCCATCCAGGGCCGCATCGAAGAAATCCGCCGCGAGATCGACCTGAGCACCAGCGACTACGACCGCGAAAAGCTCCAGGAACGGCTGGCGAAGCTGTCGGGCGGTGTGGCGGTCATCCGCGTGGGTGCGGCCACCGAAACCGAACTGAAGGAAAAGAAGCACCGCGTTGAGGACGCGCTGAGCGCGACTCGTGCGGCGGTTGAAGAAGGCATCGTGCCCGGCGGTGGTGTGGCGCTGGTGAACGCGGTGGCCGCTCTGGACAGCGTCAAGCTGGAAAACCCGGACGAAGCGACCGGTGTCGCCATTGTGCGCCGCGCCCTGGAAGTGCCGATGCGCAAGATTGCGGCCAACAGCGGCGAAGATGGCGCGGTGATCATCCAGGAAGTGCGCCGTATGCAGCGCGATCAGGGCAACCACAAGATTGGCTACAACGTCCTGACCGGCGAGTATCGCGACATGATCGAGGCGGGCATCCCCGACCCGGCCAAGGTGACGCGCGGTGCGGTCGAAAACGCCGCGTCGATTGCCTCGATGATCCTCACCACCGAGGTGCTGATCACCGACGTGCCGGAAGAGAACAAGGCCCCGGCGGCCCCGCCGATGCCGGAATACTAAGCCGACGGCTTAGCGCAATACATCAGCTCACGCTGAGCACCGCAGTGATGCAATGTCGCTGCGGTGCTTTTTGATCCGGGCCACATCAGGCGGTGACGCGGCGTGCGGCTTTGGCGGCGATCAGTGCGGCGTAGAGATCGACCAGATCGTTCAGGCTGGCGTCCCAGGTCTGTGTTTCGGCGAAAGCCCGCGCCGCCCGCCCCATCGCGCTGATCCGGGCGCGGTTGCTGGCGATCTGGCGGACGCCGTCGATCAAACCGCGCTGATCGTTGACCGCAAACGTGTAGCCGTTCACCCCCTCGGTGATCATGTCGTTCACGCCGCCGACGCGCGACGCCACCACTGGCAAACCAGCCGCCATCGCCTCGATGACGACCAGCCCATACGCCTCGGATGCTGATGGAAACACGAACACGTCGGCGCTGGCGTAGGCTTCAGCGAGCGCCGCCCCGGTGAGGTAGCCCATGAACGTCGTTGGGGTGCCCGCGAACCGCGCTTCCAGATCGGCGCGGGCGGGGCCTTCGCCCACCAGCGCGAGGCGTGTCCCCGGCACTTGATCGAGCACCGGGCGCAGTTGATCGAGCTGCTTTTCGGCGGAAATCCGCCCCACGTAGAGCAGCAGCACGTCGTCGGGGTGGCCGCCGCTGAGCGCCGCACGCATCGAGTCGCTGCGGTGCCTGGGGTTAAACCGCGCCGCATCGACGCCGCGCCGCCACCAGCCCACCTCACGGACGCCGAGCGCGTGTAACTCGGCTTGCACCCGCTGCGAGGGGGCCAGCGCGTAATCGGCCCAGTTGAAGACGACGCGCGTCGCCCAATCGATGCCCGGTTCCAGGAAGCCCAGGCCGTAATGCCCGGCCAGCCGCGCCACATCCAGGTGAAACGATGTCAGGATCGGGATGCCCAGCCGCTTCGCCATCAACATGCCCGGCAAGCCGATCAGCACGGGGTGGAAGAGATGCACCAGATCCGGCTGGAAGCGCCGCAGCCGCCGATACGTCGCGGGCGTCGATGGCCCGATGCGCAGCTCCGGGTAAAACGGAAAGCGCACCCCCGGCACACCGATCACGTCGGCGTGGCCGTAGCGCGTGACGCCCATCTTCGGCGCGACGACCGTCGCCGCGATGCCGCGTGCCGCCAGATGATCCAGCAGCAGGCAGACGACGGTCACGATGCCGTCGATTTTCGGCAGAAATGTCTCTGTGAAGAGCGCGATCCGCATCGGTTCCGACCGCATCGTGTGCTTCCTTCTCGGCGAATCTCCCGCCCAATACTACACCCACATCCGCGCGCGGTCACTGATCGGTTTTCTGTCGCAATCCTGACATCATTCTCAACGGCAGGTTGAAGATCGCAGCGCTAATCATGGTAAGATTGGGCATGTGTTAGAATATAACGGTTTGTATAAACAACCCTGCGACAGACGGACTCAGATCGGATAACGATGCGCACAACCCTCAACGATAATCAGCGGCGGCTGGCGGGTGACTGGCTGCCGTTTTTGCGCTGGCTGCCGCACTACCGCCGCGCCGATCTGCCCGGCGACCTGCTGGCCGGGCTGACGATTGCGCTGCTGCTCATCCCGCAGAGCATGGCCTATGCGCTGCTGGCCGGGCTGCCGCCGGTCGTGGGGTTGTACGCCAGCATCCTCCCCGTGATCGTGTATGGGCTGCTGACTTCGGGCCGCGTGCTGACGGTGGGGCCGACGGCGATCACGTCGGTGATGGTGCTCGACAGCTTGCAGCACCTGGCCGCAACGCAGACGCCGACCTACATCACACTCGCGCTGACGTTGGCGCTGCTGCTGGGCCTCGTCTATTTGATCATGGGCATCCTGCGGCTGGGCTTCATCGTCAATCTGCTCAGCCAGCCTGTGCTGAGCGCGTACATCAACGCCGCCGCGATCATCATCATCCTCAGTCAGGTGCAGAGCTTGCTGGGCATCAGCGTAGAGCGGACGCCGTACCCATACGAACTGTTTCTGCGCGTCGCGGCGGGTATCCCGGAACTCAACCCGGCGGCGCTGCTGATCGGCGGCGGCAGCATGGCCCTGCTGATCGTTTATCGGCGCTGGCTGGGCGATCTGCTGGCGCGGCTGGGATTCGGCCCAACGCTGCGCTTCACCCTCACCCGCAGCGGCCCGCTGACCGTCGTCATCCTCTCGACAATCATCGTGTATGCCGGGCAGCTTCACGAGACGGCGGGGGTACAGGTCATCGGCGCGATCCCGGCGGGGCTGCCGGCGCTGCAAGTGGGGCCGTTCGACTTCAGCCACCTCGACTCGCTGCTGTTCGGGGCGGTCGCCATCGCGTTTGTCGGCTTCATGGAAGGGATCTCGACGGCGAAATCGCTGGCCAGCCGCACCCGCGACCGCATTCAGGCGAATCAAGAGTTGATCGCGATGGGCGCGGCCAATGTCGCCTCGGCGGTGAGCGGCGGCTTCCCGGTCACGACCTCGATCAGCCGCTCGGCGGTCAATCATGCGGCGGGCGCGCGCACCGGCCTCTCTTCGGTGATCGCGGCGAGCATGTTGGGCGTGACGGTGCTGTTCTTCACGCCGCTGCTGTACTACCTGCCGCAGACGGCGCTCGCCGCGATCATCATTACGTCGGTGGTCAACTTGATCGATTTCAAGGCGTTCCGGCAGTTGTGGCGCTTCAGCCACGCCGAAACGCTGCCGTTCATCGTGACGTTCGGGAGTGTGTTCATCTTCAGCATTGAAGGCGGCATCATCGCCGGGGTGCTGATCGCGGCGCTGCTGCATCTGTACCGCACTACGCGCCCGCACATCACGACGCTGGGCCGCATCCCCAACACCGAATACTACCGGGAGCGCCGCCGCCATGAGGTGGAGCCACACCCGCACATGCTCATCATCCGGGTGGATGAGAGCCTGTACTTCGCCAATGTGCAGTATCTGGAGAATTATTTGCGGGCGGCCATCGCCGATAACCCGGAGATCACGGCGCTGATCATCGTGGGCAGCGCTGTCAACAGCATCGATGCCAGCGCCTTGCAGATTCTCACCAGTCTCATTCACGAGTTTCATGAATACGGCGTCGAGATCTATCTCACAGAGATGAAGGTGGGGGTGCTGCGCAAGCTGGAACGGGTGCAGTTCCTGGCGCAGATTGGGCCAGAGCGGGTCTTTACAAGCACACACGAGGCTGTCCAACACGTTGAACGCCAGACTTTTGTCAACAATTCGTCACGACTATCTTAAGGATTTACCTGCTTGTCGGCACGCAATATCACAATTATGATACAACTAGCGCGTTCATGATCAACTGATGATTGATGGGTGCTTGCTGGCGAATTTGCGGTTGATCTATAAGCATGTGGCAAACATGATCGGCCTTAAGAACAATGGTGGAATGTGATATGGGAAGTGGAGTCTTGGCGTTCATCCCCCGGTTTGCACAGCGCGCCGGCCTGCCGGAGGCCTACGCGCGCATCTTTGACTTGATGACGGACGGCGCGTTGGTGACCGACCCCGACGGCACCGTGATCGCGGTGAACCCGGCGCTGCAAACGGCGTTCGGGCAGGCTGGCGACGCGCTGATCGGGCGGTCGGCAACCGAGCTGATCCCGGATTTGCACCAAGATTTGCCGGAAACCTGCCCGGTGCGGATTGCGACGCGCCTCTATGCCGTGCGCCACGATACGCTCACCGACCGGAAGGGGCAGGTGGCCGGCGCGGTGCTGGTGTTCGTGGACATCACCGAAAAAGAGGACCCCACCCGGCTCGGCGAACTGCTCTACGCGGAAACCGAACGTCACTACCACCTCACCGAAGTGATTCGCGCCACCGTCCACCAGATTCGCACGCCGCTGTCGGTCATCGGCACCAGCCTGTATGTGTATCATCGCACGCACGATGCCGAAAAACGCGCGAACAGCCTGAAGAACGTCGAAAAACAGGCCGAGCACATCGAGCGCGCGCTGGATGGCTTGGGCGCGCTGGCCCGGCTTGACGAAGCCTTCGAGCCGCACCCCGACACGGTTGACCTGACCGATTTGGTGATAAAAGCCGCCGCGGCGGCCCAGCAGCGCACCCACACAGCAACCCACAACGTCGTCTTTGAGCTGCAAGCGGATCTGCCGACCATCATTGCGGATGAATTGGCGCTGAAACGCGCCATCGGTCACCTGGTCGAAAACGCGATCCTTTACTCGCCGGACGGCGGCACCGTGACGATCTGCACGCACCTGAACGGTGAGCTGGTCATCGAGGTGCGCGACACGGGCATCGGCATCCCGGCGGACGAACTGCCGCAGATCTTCGAGCATCATTTTCGTGGGGCGTATGCGCGCCAACACAATCCGGGCGGCGTGGGGCTGGGGTTGATGCAAGTGCGCCGGATCGCGGAACTGCACGGGGGTCATGCTGAAGCAGAAAACCTGCCGACGGGTGGGACGGCCTTCCGGATGCGGCTGCCGTACCGCGAATACACACCGCTCACCACCGACGTGCCGCTGCCTCACTGACTGGCGTACAGCGCACAATCGATGGCTGCAACACACGCCTTCGCAACACGCCTTCGCAGCGATCCAGCGCACAGATCCCGCCGCCTATAGGTACAATGGCGGCATCGGCCATCGATAACGATCTGTGTGTTGACAGATTGACCGCGAAGGAGTTTATATGTCTCGTCCATACTGGCTGATTCTGACCGGCCTGCTGCTGCTGACGCTGCTGCCCGCGCTCGTGCTGTTTGGCGTGGGGTATCTGGTGTTCCCGGATGATTTTTCGCCCATCTGGGGCGTTGTCGTCCTGGTTGGGCTGGTGGCGCTCAACGGCAACAATCTCGCGCCGCTGCTCTACCGCCGCCGCAACCCGCGCCGCTACGAACCGCTCGATGCTGCGAAAACCCCGCCGGAAGTTCCCACACAGTTGCAGACCATCGACGCCGAACTGCTGAAAAAAGGCTTCACCCACGCCGGAACCGTGCAAGAGATTCTGCCGGTCGTGATCGACAACCGGCTGTGGCTCTATCTGAGCGCCGATCAAACGACGGCGGCCTGGCTGTCGCTGCCGATGCAGGTGCTGCGCCGCCGCACCGGGCACACGCTGCGCCTGGTGAGCTATTTCCCGGACGGCGCGGCGGTCGAGACGCTCAACCCGTCTGGCCTCAACCGCGATCAGCCGGATTATGTGCAGCAGTTCACCGGGTCGCCCGTTCCGGTCACGCTGCGGCTGCATGATCAGCAGGTGGCAGCAGTGGCTGAGCGCTTCGGCGCGCCGCTGGCCCTGGCCGATGTCGATGCGGTCCTGGCGCAGGAGCGGGTTTATGCCAACGCCGACGGCGCGCGGACCGCTGCGCCATTGCTGCGCCGCGCGCTGATCAACGGGCTACTGTTGGGGCTGGGCTTCACGGCGCTGATGAGCTACATCGCCATCCCGCCGGGCTTCTCCAACGATCCGCTGGGTTGGCCGCTGATGATCCTGATGATCGTGGCGCTCACGGCGGGGGCGGCGGGCTGGTTGGCCTCGATGGGTGGCGATGGGCGCTCACGGCTGCAACCGGAGCCAGCCGACGACCCGCAGGCCACGCCCGAAGCGGACCCCAAAAGCGATTGATCTCGGCAGATTGTACGATTCTCATCTCATTTTTTGCTACAGCCTGTACAATAGAGAGGCCCAAGTATGGCAGAACTATAATCTTTTACGACTGAGTCCAATCAAAGGTAACCGCATGATCATTGGTATGCCCAGAGAAGTCAAAGCGGATGAGTACCGGGTGGCACTGCCGCCGGGTGGCGTGCGCGAGCTGGTGCGCAACCAGCACACGGTGATTGTGGAAAAGAGCGCCGGCGAAGGCAGCGGCTTATCCGACAGCGAATACGATCAGGCGGGGGCGAAGATCGCACACAGTGCCGAGGAAGTCTGGCAGCGCAGCGATCTGCTGTTGAAGGTGAAGGAGCCTGCGCCGTCGGAATATCAGTTCTTCCGCCCAGATCTGGCGCTGTTCTCGTATCTGCATCTAGCGGCCAACGAGCGCCTGCTGCACGCGCTGCTGGAAAGCGGCATCACGGCGCTGGCGTATGAGACCGTCGAAGATGCCAATCATCACCTGCCGCTGCTGCAACCGATGAGCGAGATCGCCGGGAGCATGGCGACGCAGGTGGCGGCGCAGTATCTGCAACGGCCCGACGGCGAGCGCGGTGTGTTGATGGGCGGGGTGCCCGGCGTGCATCCGGCGCATGTGGTCGTGATCGGCGGCGGCACGGTCGGCGCGAACGCGGCGCGCGTCGCGCTGGGGATGGGGGCGCGCGTGACCCTGCTGGACATCAACAATGATCGGCTGCGCTACCTGGATGACGTGCTGGGCGGGCGGTTGACGACGCTGTATTCCAACGAGATCAACATCACCGAAGCGGTGCGCACCGCCGACGCCGTGATCGGGGCGGTGCTGGTGACCGGGGCGCGCGCGCCGCGCCTGGTGACGCGCGAGATGCTCACGTTGATGCCACGCGGCAGTGTGATCGTCGATGTGGCCGTTGATCAGGGCGGCTGCTTCGAGACGACGCGCCCCACCACCCACAGCGACCCGATTTACTTTATGGAGGGGGTGCTGCACTACGGCGTCGCCAACATGCCGGGCGCGGTGCCGCGCACCTCAAGTTATGCCCTTTCCAACGCGACGCTGCATTACGCGCTGCGGTTGGCGGGCGCGGGTGTGAATGAAGCGCTCAACCGCGACTCGAGTTTGGCGCGCGGGCTGAACGTCGCCAAAGGGAAGGTCGTGCACCCGGCGGTCGCCGACACGTTCAACCTGCCCGTCAGCCCCGCTTGATCTGCGGCGGCCCCACCCGTGATCAGCCTGGGGGGGTGCGCTCCGGCTGATCATGGGCGGACGGCTCGGTTGCGTCGGGCGCGTCGGCGGGGGGGCCGCCGGTTTGTTCGCGGTAGAAACGCTGCCATGCCTCGCGGAATGCGGCGTTGGTCGCCCCGGCGACGACATCCGGGCTGCCAGCGGGCAGTTCCTGGCTGTCGGCACGCGGCAGATCTTCCAGGGCCTTACGCACAAAGTAGATGAGGTCGGTGGCTTGCAGCGCGGCGTTCAGGCGGTAGCCAACCCACGACAACCCGAACAGCAGCGCGATCAGCGCGCCGGTGGCGAGCCGCGACCAGGGCATGTAGATGATGATCGAGCTGATGAAGGCGGGAATCAGCAGGCCAGTGAGCATATAGCTGATGCGCGCACGGGCGTGCAAGCGGATGACGGTGACGGCGTCAGCGTCGGCCCCGAGTTTGGAAAACGCCCCGTTGACAGTGGCGGCGACGGTGGTGCGGTTGCGGCGCATCCCCCAGCGGCGGCTGTCGCTGGTGATGCGGAAGCCGTCGGTTTGCGGCTGGATGTAGTAGCGGCGGCCATACGCGAACAGGTCACGCAGGTGCAGGCGCTGCTGGCTGGGCCGCGCCGCCGTCATGAGCGTTTGCAGGCAGGCGGCGGGTGTGGCGCGCACCATCAGCGCGACCGGGGGATGCAGCCGCCACAGATCGCGCAGCACCCACCACCGCCCGCCCCGACTGTGCGGCTGTGTCGCTGAATCTGACATATCGCACTGACTCGATTAAACTTCAATCATCGGTTTGGCCGCCGCCGCGCGTGTGAGCCGAACACTCACGGGCATTATAGCACAGCCGCCCCGCGCGCGCGCTCAACACCCGCTACACATCGGCGACGTTGCGGGCCGGGAACAGGATCGTTTCGGCGCGCGGGATGTACTGGTAAAACGCCGAGCCAGCGCTCAACCCCAGCCCACGCAGAGTCTGGCTGATCGGATGATCGCCGAGGGTGAGCGACGCCGCGCTGCGGTCGAGTGTTTGCGCGAATTCCGGCGCGTTGATCAGCGCGTTGGACTGGGCCACCAGCTCCCCCTCCACCCCATAAATTACGAGCCGCTGCTGCTGGCTGCGCCGTGCGGGCAGCATCTGGCCCTTGAGCTGGAGGATGATCTGGTCGCCGGTGGCGAGGGTGCAGGTGCGCACGCCGTTGGCCTCCTCATAGCGAATGTCGGCGATGAACTTGGGCAGGCCGTAATGATCCACGCCAACCGCCCGCGCCCGCTCGGTCGTCACGGGGAGCTGCCAGATATACGCCGGGATGACGCGCCGCCGCAAGGCATCGAGCACGCCGACGCCGGGCAGGGTGCCGCGCTGGTGTGTGGCGGCAAAAGCGATGCTGACCTCGTTGTACGGGTCGAGATCGCAGACGCGGTACTCGAAGCAGGCGACCAGCACGAGCGCCCGCCCCGGCGTCAATTCCAACGGGATCAGGTCGCGGTGGGGCAGCAGCGGGCGAATCTTGGCGGTGGCGGCGGTGAACCCCGCGCCCATCATGGCGATCTCCTGGAAGAACAGCGGCTGCTGGGCAGCGGTGCCGTTGCGCTCGACATTCCAGCGCATGAGGTGGTCGAAAAACTCAGAGGGCATCACAGAGTCTCCTTCGCTATCTTCGCGCTATTGAGCCGCAAGGTTATTCGATGTCACGAACGCTGGGAGCGGCGCTGATCCCGGTTGAGCAGCCCGATCAGCCCCCGAATCAGCCGGACGGGCAGCAGCAGCACCTGCTGCCACAGCGGTTTGGGGTCGTCCTCCCCGCGCACCCACGCCGAGATGATCAGCCATTTGCGCTCATCGTCCAGGAAGCGCGAGACGACGTGTACATTGCGGTCGTTGATCTCGCGGATGAATTTGGTGTCGCCATCGTCTTCGAGTTCTGACCGCTCCGGCGACTTGATGGTCTGCAACACCATCTCCTGGCTGATGCGCCGCAGCCGGCTGCGTTCCAGCGCGTGTTCGGTGAAGATGATGTCTTTGTATTCGCGGTTTGGCACAGCCAACGCTCCGTTTCCCGTGCGCCGTGGTGTGGCGCAGCTTCGATACTTCCCGACAGTTCCAAGTGTAAGCCAGTTTTCGCGCACAGATTGTAGAAGATCCGCCCGCCGCGCCGCCACCCGAAAATCTCGACGGCTTGACACTATCACACAATCGATTTAATATGTCGTCTGACGACATATCATGCGGCGACATATCGCACAACGACTTATCAAGGCGACCTAATGGCCGAAAACCCACATTACGAACCACTCACCGAAGCAACCTTC
>JAADYY010000745.1 GCA_010092805.1 Chloroflexota bacterium
GATCAGCGATGTGAGTGCGACCTGCGCCGCCAGCATCCCCAGGTTGAGCGGCGGCAGCGGCCACATTACGTCGTGCGCGCGCAAGATAGCGGAGAAGCTGCTGAACAGCGGCAGCACGATCACCAGCGGCGCGGAGATCCGCAGCCCGGCGATGACACGTGGGTCGGTGCTGAGCAGCGGTGCCCCAGCGATGATGAGCACCAGCACGCCGCCGCCGATGATCAGCCGCGCGCGGGCAGCCGTGCGCAGATAACGCGCGGTGTCGGCAGGCTGCTGGGCCAGATCGCGCGTCATGAGCGTGCCCAGCCCGAACTCGACGACGACGTTCAGCGGAAAGATCCACGCGAGCACTGCCGCGTAAACCCCCAGGCCGTCGTCGCCCAGCACCCGCCCGATCAGCGCGGCGAGCACGAACGACAAGCCCGCCCCGCCCACATTGCTGAGCGCCAGCAGCGCCGTATTCCGGCTCAGGCTGCGTGTCATGTGCTGGGCAGACGGACAAACTCGATCCAGTAATGATCCGCGAAGCGCGCGAGCTGAGCGATCCGACTCAGGCGATCCTCCAGCCTGATCAAGCGGCGCAGCAGACGCGGGCGCGCCTCGATCACGCCGTAGACATCGCTGGGTGGGAGCACGAGGCCGAGCGGCTCAACGTGCGTGCGCCGAAACGCCGGGCCGAAATCGTCGCTCAGCCGCTTGATGGTGGGGTAGCGGATCGGGATTGGTGGGCCGGCGTCGGGCTGAAATACGGTCGTGGCGCGCCCGCGGCGGGTCGCGGTGCGCAGATCGCCGTGCAGCCCGTGCCAGCCGATCTCCCACAGGCAAAGCGGACTCATCACCGCAAACAACGCCGCGCCGCCCGGTCGGATGCGTTTGGCTAACCAGCCAGCCAGTGTCCGCCATTCGTCCAGGCAGTTGAGCGGGCCAAAATTGGCAAAGGCACCGTCGAATGGGCCGCTGAAGCCGCCGGGTAAATTGCGTAGATCCAGCGGGGCACAGGTCACCAGCGGGGTACCCGCCGTTTTCGTGCGCGTTTGCGCCAGCATCGCCGGGCTGACATCAGTAGCGGTCACATAGACGCCGCGCGCCGCCAGGGCCAGCGCATCTTCGCCCGTGCCGCAGCCGAGTTCGAGCACATGACTCCCGGCTGGAAAGTGCTGCGCCAGCCGTGTATGGACGCGCGCCCGCAGGTACCGTGCGCTGGGGTGTGCGGTGAAGTCGCGGTCATAATCTGGGGCGAGCGCGTCGAAGGCGGGTTGATCCGACATCCGTTTTGTGCGGATCAAGCGATGGGCTGGCCGGATCGCTCGATCTGGTGGCGGGTGAGCCACATCCCGACCCTACCAACGTGCGTATTGACCGCCAGCTTGAGCCGACGCCCCCGACCGACATCGCCAGCCAGACGCGCACGGTGCAGCCCAACCTCGCTGACCATCCAGCGGGTGGCAAAGCTGTAGAAGCGCCGCGAATGTCGCCCGCCCACCGTGAGATCGCGGTCGGAGCGTTCGGCCCAGGGTTTGTCGCTGCGCACGCGATCAGCGACTTGTTGGTAGTAGGGCGTCCCTTTGATGGGATAGGCGAGTGTCGTCAGAAAAATATCCGGGTTGGCGCGCTTGAGGTGATCGACAGTTGCTTCCAGATCGGCGACCGTTTCGCTCTCGTAACCGAGCATGATGAACATCCCCGTCTCGATGCCATGCTGCCGCAGTAGATGGGTCTTGGCCTGCACATCCTCAGCGATGACGCGGCGCTGCATCGCGTCGAGGATGCGCTGCGACCCGCTCTCGGAGCCGTTCCACAGGCGGAAACAACCCATCTGGGCGAGCGCTTCGACCACGCGCTCGTTGAGCCGATCCGCGCGCGAGATGCACTCAAACGGGATGCGCACGCCGCGCTTTTCCAGTTCAGCCTGATACGCGAACAGCCAGCGCGGGTTGATCGCAAACACGTCGTCGGCATACCAGATGCGATCCGGGTTGTAGCGCTCTTTGATCCACAGCAGCTCGGCGGCGGCGTCCTGCGGGGTGCGCCGACGGTGCGTATTGCCGTACACCGAGTGGCTGCACCATGTGCAGGTGTACGGGCAGCCGCGCGCGTGGATCACGGAGATGGTGCTGTGCCCGTGATGCTCACGCCAGACGTTCATGTAAGCATCCAGATCGATGGCTTCGCGATCCGGCCAGGGCAGCGCGCTCAAATCCTGAAGCAGCGCGCGCGCCGGTGTCTCGGCGACGCGATCCGCGTCATGATCGAAATAAGCGATCCCGTCGATGGCGTTCAGTCCGTTCAAGCCGTGCCGCGCCAGATGCGGCAGCAGTTCGGCCAGCGTCACTTCGCCTTCGCCGCGCACGATGATGTCTGCGCCATGCGCCAGATACTCGGCAGCATAGTAGGGCGGTTCCGGCCCGCCCAGGATCACGGTTGCGCCGTGCTGTTTGCACCAGGCCGTCATCGCCAGAATGTTGAACTTCGTCATCAAGTTGGTGTACAGCCCAACCACCGACGGTCGCTCCCGTGCGACCAGCGCCTTGAAGGTGTCCAGGTCGCTGAAGGTGGAATCGAACACCTCAACGGTGAAATCGCGCGCCTTCAAATACGCGCTGAGGTGCAGAATCCCCAGCGGGGGATACGGCTTCATGATCTGGCGTTCGTGGGGGTCGGCGTGCAAAAAATAGCCGTGCGCGAGCAGTATATCCATGCGTGTGATCTTTTGGCTAAATAGCGGTCGGCTCCCGAAACGGCGCGCCGCCTAGTACAAGGTGTAGCCGGTATTTTCGGCGATGTAGTCCAGGACGGCCCGGTAAGCATCTGGATCGATGCTGGACATAACGGTATGCACGACTTCGCCCGTGTACACTTCGACAAACGAATCATCGCCGTCGGCGATGTGCTTGAAGTGCGTCGCCTGGCTGATGTCGAAGATCTCGATGCTGCTGTCGCTGTTGCTGAATTTGATCCATTGTGTCGGCATGATCTCTCCCGTTCGTTCAGCGGAGCAGGCTGCACAGTTCCGCTCCGGCTGTGATGTTGCGCTAGTCTACCACGCTTTGGCGAGATCGCTCACCGCCACACGACGGCCAGATGCTGCTGTCAATCCAGCAACGTGACATTTGCGACACGAGTCGGTTCGTGCGGCAGTGCGGCCAAGCGATCCAGTTGATGGTGCGCGCTGCGTAACGACACCCGGTGATAGAGCATGGCGGCGGTTTGCTTGAGGTGCCAGGCGCGTGCAGCGCGCGGATGCCGTGCGAGATCGCGCAGTTCGTGCCAGGATTTCTGCGCCCGATACGCTTTGTGAACGACCGTGTGCAGTTGGCGGTAGAACTCGGTGCGAAACGGCCCGCGATACAGCATCGCCAGATCGTCGCTGTCCACCCAATTGGCCTGCTCGCCCAATTCGTGTTTGACAGCCTCGTAAAAGCGGGTGCCGGGCAGCGGGTAGCTCACCGAAATACCGATGTCATCGGGGCGTAGGTCGCGCACCATCTTGAGGGTCAGGTCGATGTCCTCGCGAGTCTCGCCGGGGTAGCCGAACTGCAAGAAAAACGCCACTTTGACGCCGTGCGCGTGAAGCTGCTCGGTCGCGGCGTAGATCTGCTCGACGCGGGTGCCTTTTTCCATCGCGTCGAGGATGCGCTGCGATCCGCTTTCCGCGCCCACCCAGACGATCTCCGCGCCCGCCCGCGCCAACGCCGGGATCGTGTTGCCGCGCAGCAGCAGATCGACGCGGTTGAGGCTTTTAAACGCGATGTTCAGGTCGTGTGCGGCCAGCAAATCGGCGAACGCTTCGATCCAGTCATCCTGAATGCCCATAATGTCATCCATGAACCAGATCTTGTCCGGGCTGAACTCGGCTTTGAGCCAGGCCAGTTCCGCAACGACATTTTCCGGGCTGCGCACGTTGTAACGCTGCCCCCAGATTGGCTTGGCGCACCAATTGCAGTGAAACGGGCAGCCGCGTGTTGTGACGACGTTCATCGCGTAGTAGCCGTGCCGCTGCCGCCAAATTGACCGATAACGCTCGTGGTTGATCAACTCCCAGGCGGGGAATGGCAGCGCATCCAGGCGGTTGATCACCGGGCGGGGCGCGGATTTGACGACCTGCCCCGCCGCGCTGCGGTAAGCCAGGCCGCGAATCTCGTGCAGCGGCTGTGCGGTTTTGCCGTCCAGGTGCGCGATCAACTCGGCCAGCGTCTCTTCGCCCTCGCCGATCAGTACATAATCAGCGCCCCGCGCAAGGTAGGCATCCGCGTGATCGGTGGCGTCGGCCCCACAGACGATGATCAGGCAGTCACGCGCCCGCGCCGCGTCGATCATGGCGAAGGCGGCGTCACGCATCCGCAGCAGACTCATTTTGCTGAGGTAGTTGAAGTTATCCTCAAACAGCACGGCGTAGCGCGGCTGATACTGATCGAGCGCGTCGGCCCATTCATCGGTCGACTCGGCCAGCATGGCGTCGAACAGCGCGACGCGGCAGCCGCGTTCACGCA
>JAADYY010000746.1 GCA_010092805.1 Chloroflexota bacterium
ATCCCGCTCCCAACCGCCGCTTTGCGGCTAGGCGAGGGACTTCAAAAGCAGTTTTCTCCCCTGCTCCCAGCGTCAGCGTTCGGGAGCAGGGGCAGGGGGGATGAGGGCCAAAACACAATCAAATCGATTGACCAACAGCATCTGATCAACGCGCCGCACGATGCAGCGTTTGGCATCGGCCAAATCAGAGGACTTGAAAGGAGGGGAGGCGCATTCCCCTGCTAGCACAGCAATGAGCGGCAGCCCCTTGCGCCGGAACGATATGAGTGGGTCAAAGCGGGCCTTTCGTCTGCGTAGCGCAGCCCAGACCAGTATAGGTCAGGTGCGCGAGAACAACGAGGATAACATCCATCTATGGCCCGACGAGGCCTATGTGGTGGCGGTGGTGGCCGACGGCATGGGTGGGGCGGCTGCCGGCGAAGAAGCCAGCCGCCTGGCTGTCGAATCGATTGAACAGGGCCTGCTGATCAACGGCACGAGCACCGGGCAACCGCTGCTGGCGCTCTCCGACGATCATCTGTCGCAGAAGATGCGCGAAGCCGTCGCCGCTGCCAACCTGAATATCGTGCGCCGCGCCGCCAACGAACCCGAACTGCGCGGCATGGGCACCACCGTCACGCTGGCGTTTGTCCGCGAGACGCATGTGTTGGTGGCGCACGTCGGTGACAGCCGCGCCTACCTGATCAGCGGCAAGAGCGGCGACATCGACCAGATCACCGCCGATCACAGCTTTGTGGAGGCGCTGGTGGCCGCCGGGCATCTGACGCAGGAGCAGGCCGAAGAGCACCCGATGCGCAATGTGCTCTACCGCGCGCTGGGCCAGCACGAAACCGTCGATGTGGACATCTATTCGAAAGCGGTCAACGCCGATGATCGGTTGGTGCTGTGCTCCGACGGCCTGACACGCCACGTCAAACCCGCCGAGATTGCCGATGTGGCCCACAGCGAATCCGATCCGGAGATCGCCAGCCAGAAATTGATCGATCTGGCGAACGCGCGCGGCGGGGAAGACAACGTCAGTGTGATCGTCGTCAAAATCGAATGGGATGATCCGCTTGAGGCGATGCACAAACACGACGCGATGCTCGCCGACGACGATACCCAGGATGTCAATGCCGTTGATGATGAAGATACCGTCATTCTGCAACCGCTGCGCACGCGCACCTCGCCCAATCTCGGCGGCGACAAACCGGAAAACGTCCTGTTGATTGACGCCACGCTCGATCCGCATTCGAGCAATGGCGATCAGCAGGGGAAGACGTGCGAAGGTCACCAGCCGGACAGCGACGGCGAAGGCCGCGACCCGCTGGCGCAAAAACAGTAACACCAGGTCAGGCTGTGCGGCAGCAAGCTTGAAAGCCAACAAACCCTGACGCGCACTGCCTCCCAACCAATTCGGCACGGCTTGATCACCGACCGCGCGTCGGTTCTCCCATACCCCCTTGGCCGCCTACACCGCCGCGCTGCACCCTCACGCACAGCACTACCGTGACCCCTTATGACCTATCTGTTGGGATTTGTGCAATCGGCCTGCACGATTGACGGGTTGCGCTATAATTGTGTTAGAAGATCATCAACGTTGCGCAAATGTTAGATCAACCGATGGCGCGCCGACGCTGCCAGCATGATGCAACCGTAAATTACCTTTTAGCCGATCCGTTTCAGCGCAGACAGCAGATAAGCAGCTGTAAGCAGCTATAAACAGATACTATAAGCAGATAAAGGAAGACGGTGATGTCCGACCGCCCAAACACCCCCGACTCGCCGGACGACCCCAAACGCCGCAGCGGCTGGTACCGGCCCGCCGCGCCCGGCAGTTGGCGTACACCGGAAAGCCCAGAGACCCCCGCTGGGGGTGGGTGGCGTGTGCCCGACGCTGCCCAGCCCCGCGATGCGTCGTTTGTGGAGCCGACCCCCAGCCCCGCCGAAACCCTCACCGCCGAGCCGGACGCCAGCGGCGCGTGGCATCTGCCGCCCGATGCCGCGCAAGACGAGGCTGAATCCGCTGCCGCCACGCCCACCGACACCGAGCCAGCGCCAGCGGAACCCCCCGCCGCCGAACCCGTCACGGTGCTGCCGTTCGACGAACTCGGCGGGTTTGGCATGACGTCCGATGTGCTCGAAGGTCAGGCCGACAGCCAGGATGATCAGGCCGCCGAAGCCCCGCAGACCGGCATCGAATACTTCGGCGAAGATGACGATGACGATGACGACGGCTTCAGCATGAGCGAGTTGGTGGCGCTGGCGAGCCTGGTGGACAGCCCGACCCTCGAACCCCAGCCGGAAACCCCAGTGCCCAGCGCGGCGACCCCAGCGGAATATGCCCGGCTGGCCTGGGAGCGGGTGCGGGCCGAACGCGAGGCCGAAGCCGCCGCTGATCAGGGAACGAGCGGCGTGGAAACACTCGACCCCGCCGAGCCAGTGGCGCAGGCGGATCAGGCCGCCGAACCGACCGCAGCGCCAGCCGATCAAGCCGCCGAAGATCAAGCGGATGATGGGCCACTGGACGCGGCGGCAATTGCGCGGCGGGAACTGGAACGCTTACAGCAGTTCGGCGACGACGAGGCAGATGACGAAGGCGACGCCGCCCGCGCTGATGGGCCAGCGAGCGCCGATCAAGCCGCAGCCGCATCGATTTCAGATCAGCCACTTGACCCAGAGCGCTTCACCCGCGAGCAACTCGAACGGCTGGAAGAGAGCCGGGCGGCAGCCGCAGCCGAATCCCAACGGCTGAGCGCGGAAGAGGAAGATCTGGCGCAGCAGTACCGCGACGCGCAGGATCGGGTGCGCGTGCTCCAGCAGCAGTATCAGGCGGGCACCATCTCGCGCGATGAGCTGCAAGCGTCGCTGCGCAGCGCGATGGTGCTGGACACGGACAACATCTGGTGGATGATGGGCGTCGAGTCGGGGACGTGGTACAAATACGAAAATAACACCTGGGCGCAAGCTCAGCCCGATGTACTCGCCAAGCTCGACTCGGCTGGGGCGGCAGCCGCCTCAGCCGAGCAGCCGCCGTCCATGCGCGGGCCAGCGCCCCGCACCGAAACCGGGGCGTTCGATGCCAGCGACCTCCCCTCGCTGCCGCGCCTCGACGATCAACCCGCGCCCGTCAGCCAGTCACAGCCGGGCACCGGCGTCAGCGACTTTGGCGAGGGCAGTCTGGCCCCTACCTCACCGATCACCGAAGACGACCTGGAGCGGCTTCCGCAGCAGGGCACCCCCTACCGCGACCCGGAAGCGACCCTCGTGGGCGTGCGCGGCACCGATCTTCCCGGCGAAGATACGCTGCTGGGCCGGGCGTCGGATACCGAACCGCTCGACGTGGACGCGACTGTCGCGGGGCAAACAGTGCGGGCCGGCGCTTACGGCAACGAGACCATCGCTGCGCCGGGTGTGCAGGTGCCGCAGCAGCCCGCCGCGCAGCCAGAACGCGGCCCCCGCACCGATCAAGCGATCCGTGAAGCGCGCGAACGCACCACACGCAACCTGCTCATCGCCGCCGCGATTGTCGTTGGGGTGGTGGCGCTGGTGGGCGCGGCGGCGCTGCTGCTCACCGTGCAGGCGTACAACAGCATCGTCGATCCGTACCGCCCCGCAATCGCAGCGCTGGCGAACTATCAGCCAGATTTTCAGACGGCACGCATTGTGGACGCCAACGGCGATGTCATGGCTGAATTGATCCAGGGGAGCGGCGGCGCGCGCGATCTCATCGGTTTGAACGAGGTGGCCCCCATCTTGGTTCATGCGGTGATTTCATCTGAAAACGAGCGCTTCTTCATCGACCCCGGATTCGACCCGATTGCCATCTTCCGCGCGTTCCTGGAAAACCTCTCGGCGGGTGGTGTGCAGTCGGGCGGCAGCACCATCACCCAGCAGATCGCGCGCGACCTGATCTTGAACAACATCGACCCCACACCGGAGCGTAAGCTGGAAGAGATTCTGGTGGCGGCGGAGCTCGCGCAGCAGTACGACAAGGAATTTATCCTTGAGCTGTACCTCAATGAGATCTTCCTGGGCAACCAATCGTTCGGCGTTGAGGCGGCGTCCCAGTTCTACTTCGACGCCAGCGCGGCTGATCTCAACTTGCCGCAGGCCGCGCTGATCGCCGGGTTGATTCCCGCGCCCTCCATCACGAATCCGGTCGTGAGTGAAGATGCCGCATTTACGCAGATGGAGAA
>JAADYY010000201.1 GCA_010092805.1 Chloroflexota bacterium
AGCGGTCGTCGGTTTCCAGGCGCTGTTCCATCAGGCGCACGAGCATCGAGCCGATGACGGTGAGGGTGAGGTACAGCAGCGCGACGACGAGATAAGTTTCGGTGAAGCGGAAGTTGACGCTTGAGGTTTGCCGCGCGATCTGCGTGATGTCCTCGATGCCGATGATCGCCATCAGCGACGAGTCCTTGATCATGGCGACCATATCATTGCCCAGCGGCGGCAGAATCCGGCGGAGGGCCTGCGGCAGCACGATCCAGCGCAGCATCTGAAAATTGTTCATGCCCAGCGAGCGCGCCGCTTCGAGCTGGCCGCGCTCAATCGACTGGATGCCGCCGCGAAACACTTCCGAGAGGAACGCGCCGTAGGTGATCGCCAGCGCGATGATCGCGGAGGTGGCCGAGGTGCCGCGAAAGCCCAGCGTGATCCCGAAGGTGGCGAGAAAATTGCGCAGCGCGGGCACACCCACAAACGCCACGATCAGGATGACGACGAGGATCGGCAGGCCGCGCAGCACCTGCACGTACATCGTCGCCAGGTGATAGACCACCAATTGCAGCACGCTCACGACCTGCCCGCGCAGACCGTAGCCGGGTCGCGGCGGGTTCGAGCGGATGATGCCGACCACCAAACCGATGACGAGGGCGATGCTGTAAGCGGCAAAGCTGACGCCCAACGTCAGCGCCACCCCTTCGCTGAGTGTTTGGAAGACGCCGGTGTAGAATTCGTCGGCCAGGATCAAAAACAGCAGCCAGATCCCGATCACGAACATGATCAGCGCCCACCAGGGGAAATTGTAAATCAAGCGGGTGATCGACCCGGTGCGGCGGCGGTTGTTCTCAACCGGCGCGATCTCGCTGGGGCGTGAGGTCATCGAAAACTCCGTGCGGGCAACCGGGCCGCCGCTAGCTCATCGTGCAAGAATCGGACAGGGGCGACCCAACTGCCGCCCCTGTCTGCGTCACGGCGCTGCGTGCCGCGCTGATGACTTAGTCAAACCAGGTCGCGCTGATGTCGGCGAGCGTGCCGTCGGCGATCATGCTTTCGAGCGCAGCGTTGAACGCGGCCAACAGATCCGACCCGTCCTGGAGGGCGAAGCCGAGTTCATCCGAAGTGATCGACCCACCGATGACCGTCAGCAGCTCATCGTTTTCACCGATGTAGCCCTGCCCGGCGGTGCTGCTGATGATCACCGCGTCCACGTCACCCACCACCAGCGCTTCGATGGCGATGCCAAACTGATCATACGCCTGCACACGATCCTCACCGACCAGCTCGATGCCCGTCAGGAAGTTGGTGCCGCCCACCTGCGTCCCCACGATCAGTTCGTCGTTGGCGACAAATTCTTCCACGCTCGTGTAGCGCTCCTCGCCGACGCGGCCCAACAGCACCTCGTCAACGCCCAGGTAGCCCACCGTGAAATCGACGACCTGCTCGCGCTCTTCGGTGATGGTGAAGCCGTTGGCAGCCAGATCGAATTCGGCGTTAGCGATAGCGGCCAACTGCGCCTCGAACGACACCTGCGTGTATTCGAGTTCGCAGTTCAGGCGCGCGCAGATCTCGTTGAGCGTGTCGTATTCCCAGCCCACTGCTTCGCCGGATTCCTCATCGATGAACTGGAACGGCGGGTACAGGTTCTCGATGGCGACGGTGACCACACGCCCTGCCAGATCTGGCAGATCAGCGGCCATCGCGTCGCCGGGCGGGAACCACGTGGCGTTGATTTCATCGAGCGTGCCGTCGGCCATCATGCTTTCGAGCGCGGCATTGAACGCAGCCGTCAGTTCCGAGCCTTCGGGGAAGGCGAAACCGAGTTCATCCGAGACAATCGGGTCGCCGATGCTCACCACTTCGTCAGCGTTGACGCCGACATAGCCCTGCCCGGCGATGTCATCGATCATCACGGCGTCGGCGTCACCGGAGATCAGCGCTTCGATGGCCAGACCGAACTGATCAAACGCCTGCACGCGATCCTCGCCGACCAGCTCGACGGCGGTCAGGAAGTTGGTGGTGCCCACCTGGGTCGCGATGCGCAGGTCTTCGTTGGCGGCGAATTCTTCCGCGTTGCTGAAGCGATCTTCGTCAATGCGGGCCAGCAGCACTTGATCGACGCTGATGTAGCCAATCGAGAAATCGACGACCTGATCGCGCTCTTCGGTGATGGTGATGCCGTCGGCGGCCACGTCGAATTCACCGTTGGCGACACCCACCAGCAACCCTTCCCAGGCCACCTGCTGATAATCCGGCACGCAGTTCAGGCGCGCGCAAATCTCGCCGACGGCGTCATAGTCCCAGCCAGCCGGCTCGCCGGTGGCCTCGTCGATGAAGTTGAACGGCAGGTACGCATTTTCGACGGCAACGCTGATCGTCTGGCCGCCGAGATCGGGCAGTTCATCCTGCGCCAGGACGGGGGCAGCCATCAGGCCAACCAGCACCGCCACCAGCAAAAACATGAGGGTACGTAAACGCATAGCAAGGCTCCTGTAGCGCTCTATGGACAAATATGAAGAAGCCGTTATTTTAACAGCATTTAACGCATGTGCTAGGCGAATACCGACCAATTCTTGACCGAGATTCACGCCGATTCGCTGTGCAGTTTGACGAGGCTCACGCAGGCGTGGGCGGCGGGATCGGTGCGCGCGGGCGGCGCAGGCGGATCTCGGCGACGACCTGCCCGTGATCGGACTGCCAATTCGGTACATCATCCAGCGCCAACGTCTCATCGACGATGTGATCGTTGTAGACGCGCACATTGACGACTTGCCCCACGTGATCAGGGTTTTCGCGCACCCATTCCTCGCTCACCAGAATGTGATCGAGCGCGTCGTAGTGGCCGTTGAAGATATGCGTGAAGTAGACATCAACATAGCTGCGCCGCGCCTGAATATCCTTGACGTTGTAGAGCAGCACATCCCAAATGGCTTCTTTCTGCTCGCGCGGCAGGAAGCGCCAGGGCGGTGCCCCCGCCATGATCTCGCTGGTGACGGCGCTCACCGAGTCGTTCATATCGCCCAGCACGACCACTGGCAGGCGCGTTTCGCGCAGGCTTTCGACCAGCACCGCCCGCAGCGCGACCGCTTCCGCCGCCCGCCGGATCAGAGAGCGTGCTCTGCCTAATGCCTGCACCACCGGGTCGCTTTTGTCCTCCCGCTCTTCGTCGATCATCGGGCGCTTTGATTTCAGGTGCGCCACCAGCACCAGCAGTTCCAGCGTGTCGGTGAGCCTGAGTTTGGCGCGCAGCACCGGGCGCGAAAACTCCGTGACGGGTACGGGCAGCCCGTCGTAGCTGACCTTCGCCGCATCGGGGAAGTTGGTGACGACGCTGCTCTCGACCACCGGGAAGCGCGTCACCAGGCCGTTGGCGGGCAGCGGCTGGCCGGTATCGGCCTCGAAGCGCTCATTGGTGAGGATCGTCGCGCCGGGGTACAGGCCGTTCACATCGATCACCTGTTTGAGCGCCTCGTGATGAAACACCTCTTGGAAGCCGACGATCTCCGCGTTCATGCGCGCCAGTTGGGCGGCCAGCCAATCGCGCTTGCGGATGAATTCGTCGGGTTTGTAGCGGCGGCTGCCGTAATAGCGCACCTCCGGCAGCACCAGATTAAACAGATTGAACGTGGCAATACGAAACTCGCGCAGCTCACTCATGAGCGACCAACTCCTTTGCGGATCGTCGATGGGTTAGGATGCCTTACACAGATCGGCAAAAACCGTATTCTGGTCTGAGATTAGAGGCCCTGCAAGTTATTGACCCATCACGTGCTGGATGTATCCGCCGCTGCGCTCGCTGATCCGCCAGATGCTCCAGTGGAGTCGCTGTCCTGCGCGCTCAGGTCGCGCTCGATGCGGTCGGGGTCGTCGCCGCGCCGCAGCCGCTTGGTGACCTCTGAAAAGGCCGGGTCGTTGACGACCTCGTCCTGGCCGAGCTGGTGCATCATCTCGCCCAACTGGCGCGAATCGCCGCTTTCCATCACGCTGAGCATGTCATCCGACGACATTTTGCTGTAATCGCGGCCCGGTCGCTGGATCGCTACAGTGGAGATGCGGCGGGTGAGATCGGTGCTGCCGCAGTGGGGGCAGGCGGGGGTGGCTGCGTCGTAGTCACGGTAGGACTTATAGTACAGCGCCGAGTCGCGGCCACAGCTATTGCAACGGTATTCGTAAACTGGCATAATGCAAACTCCTGATCACACTGGCCTTGATCGCCCTTATCTGGCGATCATCGGCTGGAAGCTGCGACAGATGCTGTTGGTCAATCGATTTGATTGTGTTTTGGCCCGCATCCCCCTGCCCCTGCTCCCGAACGCTGACGCTGGGAGCAGGGG
>JAADYY010000202.1 GCA_010092805.1 Chloroflexota bacterium
CAGGAATTCCAGGCGTCCCTCCAGCGTCCAACGCGCCAGATCCCCGGTGCGATACAATCGTGTGTCCGGCGCAAACGGGTTCGACAGGAAGCGTTCCGCCGTCAGATCCGGGCGCTGCCAGTAGCCGCGCGCGACCCCGACCCCACCGATATACAACTCCCCGATTACGCCAGTCGGCACGGGCCGCTGATGGCGATCCAGCACATAGATCTGCGCGTTGGCGATGGGCGTCCCAATCGGCACGGACTGCGCGGTATCTGCCTCGATGTCGAAGCGGTGCAGCATACAACCGACCGTCGCCTCGGTCGGGCCGTACTCGTTCAGCAGTTCGATACGCCCCTCAGCCCGCGCCCAGATAGTCCGCGCGAGGTCGGTTTTGAAATCTTCGCCGCCAACGATGAAGCGCTTCACCCCCGCTTCGGCCAGATCCATATCACGGATCAAGGCGAGGTGGGCGGGGGTCAGCTTGACGACCTGCGCGCGGCCATCGGCAATCACATCGCGGATCGCAAGGCCGCGCGTCCCCGCCGCCTCACGATAGATGACAACCTGCCCGCCCGCGACCAGCGGCGTGAAGATCGATGTGACCGTGAGATCGAACGCCAACGATGAATACAGCGCAAACGCGCACCCCTCACCGCGATCAAACTGCGCTGCCGCCCAGGTCACATAATTGACCAGGCTCCGGTGGCTGATCTCTACCCCCTTTGGCGTCCCGGTTGAGCCGGAGGTGTAAATCACATACGCGCGATCATCCGCGCCCATCCGTCGATCAAGCGGGGTGGCGGGCGCTTGGCGGATCGTCTGCCAATCCGGTGTCAGCGCGATGATCTGCGCAGCTTGAGCAGTCATGCGATCAGCCAGCCAGGGCTGTGTGATCAGCACGGGTGATCTTGTGTGCGGCGCGATGTCCGCGAGAATGGCCGCCAGCCGTTCGTCCGGATAGGCGGGGTCAAGTGGGACATAAGCCGCGCCGGCTTTCAGCACGCCGAGGATGGCAACCAGCGTTTCCAGCCCATGCTCCAGACAGAGCGCGACGAGATCGCCGGGCTGCACCCCCTCCACGATCAAATGCTGCGCCAGTTGATCCGCGCGGTGGTTGAGTTCGCCATAGATAAGCGTCTCTGCGCCGAACGCCGCCGCCACGTGATCCGGCGTCTTGTGCGCCTGCGCTTCAAACAGATCAATGATCGTATTAGCAGCGGGATAAGTCGCGTCCGTTGCGTTGAAATTCTCGATGAAGTGCTGCCGCTCAGCGCCGGACAACAAGTCAATCTCGCGGATTAAACGATCCGGATCGGCGAGGAAGCTGTCGAACATTTGCAAAAAGTGACGGATCGCGCTCTGCTGCTGCGGCCCATCGAATACGCTGTCGTTGAAGTCAAAATCGAGTTGGAAACTGCCGGCGGCGTTGAGATCGTGGACTTGCAAACGGAGCTTATGATTGCTGTCGCCGTGACCCGCGTGCAGCCATTCGGTCTGTGCGGGCATCCCGGCGAAATCTGGGAACTTGACCGTGATGTAATTGAGCAGCACATCATAGGCGCGGTTGTGCTCCGCTGTGCTAATCCCCGGCTGCATGTAACGCAGCGCGCCGAAACTCTCCCGTGTCACCTTCTGCAGCAGCGAGGCAAAGGAATCATCGACAGCAACCGCCACTTGCAGCGACGCGACTTCCATGAATAACCCCAGCATCGCTTTGTGCGCGGCGGTGGTGCGGTTGTGAAACGGCGTCCCCAACCGAAACAGTTCGTGGCCGCTGATGCGATAAAGATACGCGAACACCAGCATCGAAAAAATGTTGAACAACGTCAGATCAGTGCTCAGCGTGCGCATCCCAGCGCGCTGCGCGAGTGCGCGCAGTTGATCAGTCCGTGTCACACCTAAATCGAGCGAGATACGGGTGGTCTGCACACCCGGCTGCCCCGCCCCATAAAAGGTGACTGACTCCGTTTCGGCGGCCAGTTTTTCAGCCCAGTAGGACTCCACCTCGGCGAAGTCGGCTGATTCGCGCGCAGCCCGCTCAGAGGTGACATAGTCGGCGAAGCTTGGCAGTGCAGCCAACGCCGCAGCCGCTTGATCACGAAGCTGCGCATAGTGCTCGGCCTGCCGCTGATAGATCAGCACGCTTGACCAGACATCGGTCACAATATGATGCTGATTGAAATACCACGCCCACTGGGAAGCGGACAGTTTGATGAGTGCGGTAGCGAACAGCCGCTGCGCCAAATTGAACGGGCGGCGCGTACGCCTATCGATCCAGGCGCGCAACTGCGCTTGCGGGTCAGCCTCAGCGGAAAAATCCAGCACTTCTAAATCATGCGCCAGACTTGGCAGGCTACGCTGCTGCGGCACACCATCACGGGTCTCGATGACGGTGCGCAGCGCGTCGCTTTCCGCGACCAACTGTGTCAAGGCGCGCTCGAACAGCGCCACATCGATCACACCATTGATAGTGTAGACTTCCGCCATGTTGTAAAGCGGCGCATCGGGGTAGATCTGCTGCCCCAGCCACATCAGAAATTGGCTGCGCGTCAGATTCGATTTGCTCAGCAGCTCGCTATCCGCTTGATTTTGCAGCACTGGCTGGGCTGCCGTCGTCATCAGAAAATCACTTTCTCAAATCACTCGTCGCTGCGCACCACAGATTGATTGTCTGTTAACCTGCCCGGCTTTCGAGATAAGTCGCCAGCGTGTCGATGGTGGCGAAATGCTCGATGGTGACATCCTCCGGTGGGATGCGCGTCTTGAATTTCTTTTCAGCAAACGTCACCAACCGCACAACTTCCAGCGAATTGATGACGCCACTCAGCAGCAGGTCATCATCGTAACCGATATCGGCCCCGTTACGCCCGCTGAGCAGGTCGTTCACGATAAAATGTTTCAGCGTCTCACGTGTTTCCATCAGATCAGTCCCTTTTTTCGACAAATTCACCACACGAACCCGCTGTTTTTCGCCTCAGCCGACCGCTTCAGTCAACTACTTCAGTCAGCCGCAGCGACAGCGCGGGTTTGCAGTGCGTTTCGGTCGATCTTACCGCTGGTGGTGCGTGGAAATTCGCTCACGATGTCAATGTGAGCCGGCACCGCATAGCCCGGCAGATGATCCTGTAGATAGGCGATCACGGCAGCCGCGTCAACGCCAGCATCAGCGCGCAAAATGACAGCCGCACCAATCCTTGCGCCCCCTTCCTCATCAGGGATGGCGTAGACCGCTCCCTCTTCGACCTGCGCATGACCGCTGAGCGCGTTTTCAACTTCGTCCAGCTCCACACGATAGCCACGCACTTTCACCTGCCGATCTTTGCGCCCCAGAAATGCGAGCGTCCCATCCGCCTGCGTCTGCACCAGATCGCCGGTGCGGTAAAACACATCATCATAATCGGCAAACACGGGGCGGCGGAAAAATGCCCGTGCGTTCAGATCAGGCCGCCCCCAATACCCACGCATCATCGTCGGCGTGCGCACCACCAATTCGCCGCTCTCGCCCGGCGGCACCTGCTGATCATCCTCACCGAGGATCAAACCTTCAGCATTATCCCAGATTTGCCCGATGGGGATCGGCGTATCGTCGATCTCGGCGACAGGCGGCAGATGATAATAGGTACATTGATTGACTTCGGCTGGCCCATACACATTGCTGAAACGCGCCCCCGGCAGCAGTTCCATGAGCGCCCGCAAATGTTTCGGCGGGAACGGTTCGCCACCGAACATGATCCAGCGCAGCGAACTCAAATCGCGTTTGTCGAGCGCGCCGCGCAGCAGCAGTTGGATGAGCGCGAACGGCACCGAATACCAGATGGTCAGCCGCTCAGCCTCGATCAACTGCGACAGGCTGGCCGGGAGTTTCGCGTATGGTTCCGGGATGATCACTGTTGTCGCACCCGCCAGCGGCCCCGACAGATAGTCAAAGGTGGACATATCGAAATGCAGCGGCGAATGGTTGCTCAGCCGATCTTCGTGAGTCACGCCATAGGTTGCTACCGACATCCGCGCATAGCTGAGGCCGCTGTAATGCGTGTGCATGATCCCTTTTGGTCGCCCCGTCGAACCGGACGTGTACATAATGTACGCGAGATCCTGCTCCATGATTTGGCGATTGGGCGGCGCGGTTTCGTTGAGGGTGTTGACTTCATCCCAGACTTCACCCCAACTGAGGCAGCGTGGGGTGAGATCGTCGCCTGGCGCAACACCGATGATCGCCTCAAGATCAGGCGTCTCAGCAGTGATCGCTGTGAGTGCATCGCGCTTGTTTGGCGCGGTCACCAGATGGCGTACACCACAGTCGCGCATCGCCAAAGCCAGCCGGCTCGGTGGGGCCAACGGATCGAGCGGGACATAAGCCGCCCCAGCTTTCATGATCCCGTAGATGGCGACTGCGGTTTCCAGGCTTTTGTTGAGAAACACGCCAACCCGGTCACGGCGCTGCACCCCCTGATCGATGAGCGTGTGCGCAAGGTTGTTCGAGCGGCGCGACAATTCAGCGTAAGTAAGCGATTGATTGGCGAACCGCATCACCTCGTGGTCCGGGTAGCGCTCCGCCGACTGTTCCAGCGCGTGATGCAGCAGATAGATCATGGCTACAGCCCCAACAAGCCCGCGATCAAGTTACGCTGAATGTCCGATGTACCCGAGTAAATCACCCCACCGACGGCATCACGCAGTTCGCGCTCGACGCCACAGTCGGCCAGATACCCTTTGCCGCCGTGTAAGCGAATGGCATCCAGGCTTGATTCGACGAACGCTTCACTCAAGACGAGTTTCGCCATCGCGGCTTCCATCATAGCGGGCTGATCGTTATCCAGCAGCCAGGCGGCTTTGTATAAGAAATGGCGCGCTGTTTCCAGACGCACTTTCATGTTGGCAATGCGGTTTGAAACCGACTGGAACTTACCGATCGGCTGGCCGTATTGCTCGCGTTGGCAGGCGTACGCTATCGTCTTTTCAAGCTGTCGGGCCATCGCGCCAACGTGGCTGGCGAAAATGAAACTGCGCTCCCATTCCATCGCGCTGTTGAAAATACTCGCGCCCGCCCCTTCTGGGCCAAGCCGATTTTCCTCTGGGATAAAACAATCCTCAAGGAAAAGATCGCCGAGCGGCACCGTCCGCAACCCCATCTTATCTTTCGGCGGGCTGACCGTGAACCCCGGCGTCCCTGCTTCGATGATGAACGCCGAGATGCCCCAACGCCCAGCCGCTGGATTCGTTTTGGCGAACACCAACGCAATGCTGGCGACCGGTGCCAGGCCAACAAGCGTCTTCTGCCCATTGAGCACGTAACCGCCATCACGACGTTCGGCCTGTGTCTGCAAACTGTAGGCATCCGAACCAGACTCTGGCTCTGTCATACCGTGCGCACCAAACATATCCCCCGCACACAGCCCGGTGAGATATTTCTGTTTTTGCGCCTCGGTGCCAAAACGGAGCAGCGGCTCCTGAACACTCCACATCTGGCCGTTCAGCGCCAACGTCAGCCCGTTATCTTCGCAACCATAACCGAGACCCTCCAGCAGATGGATGGTCGTCAGCATATCCAGACCACGCCCGCCGTAGGCCTCTGGGATAAACGATCCCTGAATGCCGAAGTCGGCGCATTGCTTCCAGTTTTCAACGGGGAAGGTCGCATCACGGTCGCGCGCCACCAGCGCATCATTCAGTTCACGGCGCGCAAACGCGACAACGTCATCCCACCACCGCTGCTGTTCATCTGTCCAGCCAAATTCCATGCCAAAGACCTCAAGCTTGCTCGTACGTTCGCTTAGCCGACGAGAAACCCATAAGGATTCAGCGGATCGGCGAAAGCGCTTTCGATTTCGATCTCTGTGCCCACACCCAGTTCGCGCGCGTAATTGAGCATCATTTCTAGAGAAACCTGATCTTCCAGCGCCCACCCTGTCGAGTCGAAGACGCTGAGCTGCTCCCGCACAGGGTGATGGGCCTCTGGGTGCCTGACCAACTCAAACAGCGGCGGGCCAACTTGCTCACGGCTCAGTTGCTGACATTCGCCCTCGGCGAGCGCCTGCAACGGAAAATCTGGGGAGACGAACGCCCGCTCCAGCAGCGCGACCGGGATCTCAAACTTTCCAGGGAAATCCGACCCCACCGCATTGATATGCAGCCAGGG